>JAUNNW010000013.1:0-9097 GCA_030531285.1 Synergistaceae bacterium
AGACTGAGTAGGACATATTGTCCGTATCCGCAAGCACTCTGGCTCTTACTGTTCCTTTTCCTACGCCCGAAGGCCCCGAAAATATGAAAAGACGTCCTTTCATTCAACCGTCCCCTGAAAACGCTACTCTAAATTCTGTATCTGCTCTCTCACCATTTCAAGCTCGGATTTTGCCTCAACCGCCAGCCAGCGGATTTCGGAATCTGCAACCTTGGAATCAAGAGTATTTATCTCCCTGTTGATTTCCTGCGTAAGGAAATCAAGCTTTCTGCCCGAAGACAGGGTTTCGTCGCCTGTCAGGCGGAATTTTTCGATATGGCTCTTAAGCCGCGCAAGTTCTTCCGCGATGTCCCATTTATCAGCCATAATGGTAATTTCCTGAAGGAAACGTCCTTCTTCAAGAGCGCAGCCGAGCTTTTCAAGCGTTTCCGAAATTCTTGTGCGTACAGCGTTGAACGCATCGTCGCGCGCCGTTTGCCAGCGCCCTGCAATTTTGGCGGCAAGCGTTTCTATATTTTCGAGATGAAGAAGGATCTCATCGCGCAGATGCCCGCCCTCAAGAGCCCTCATCTCCCGCCACGCCTTAACGCCGTTTTCAAGCAGCTCCGAAAAAGTTTCTTCAAGCTTGTACGTATCATCGTCAACGCCGACTGACGGAAGTTCAAGAACTCCGGGAAGCGTGACGACTCTTTCAAGCTGCAGTTCGCTTTCCTGCCCAAACTTCTCTTTCAGCGCAAGCAGCTCCTTGCAATAGCTGTCAAAAATTTCCCTGTTCAGCTGCGCCTTCTTGAAATCCTGCGCCCAGAAAACCTCTATCCTCGCCTGCACCTTTCCGCGGCGGAACACGGCGCGCAGTTTCTGGTGAAACCACGGCTCCCAGCCTGCGAAGTCGCGCGGCAGCTTAACCGTTATCTCCTGATAGCGGTGATTTACACTTGAAAGCTCAATGTTCAGGGTGCCCCACGGGCGCTGAAGCTGCGTTCTGCTGAATCCTGTCATGCTTATATACATTTCAACAACCCTTTCGTAACTGACCGTTTTATCCCAAAGAACGCGCAAGCTGCGTTATTGCCGAAGCTGCCTCGTCTGCGTTCATCTGTGTTGAATCAATAATCACGCAGTTTTCCGCAGGACGCAGCGGTGCTGTTTCTCTGTTCATGTCATATTCGTCGCGCGCCCTTACCTGCTCAAGAATCTGTCCGTAATCGGCAGTTTCTCCCTTGGCAATTCTCTCCTCGTAACGGCGCTTGGCTCTTTCCTCAGCATCGGCGGTGAGAAAAATCTTCAAATCGGCATCGGGATAAACAACGGTGCCCATATCGCGTCCGTCCGCGACAACGCCGTTTTTGCCCTGCGCACGCTGAATACCGAGAATTGAATTGCGCACAATTTTAAGTGCGGAATAGGGTGAAACGTTTTTGTCAATTTCAGGCATGCGGATTTCTTTTGAAACATCTCTGCCGTTGACTGAAATTCCGTTCTTCGTTATTTCAAGAAGCAGGCTGCCCAATGCTGCTTCAAGAACGCCGCTCTCTTCTGCGGGGATACCGGCGCGGAGCATATACCAGGTTATGGCGCGGTAAATTGCGCCTGAATCAAGATAGGGCACACCAAGCTCAGCGGCAACCTTTTTTGCAACAGTGCTTTTTCCGGCGCCTGCGGGTCCGTCTATGGTTATAACAAGCTCCTTGCCCATCTGAGTCCGCCTCCGAACAACTTTTTGTTTAACCTGCTGATTATACTATTTTTCCCAGCCATATTGCAAGCAGCAGGCATGCGCAGAAATCTTTTATCCATGCTATAATATCTAAAATTTGTAAAATTTGCATTCAGGGGTGCCGGACTTGTACGACGAAATCAGGCAAAGGCAGTTTTTACGCGGTTTACGAATGGGTTCTCCGATTTTTGCCGCATATTTCATCTGCAGCACAGCTCTTGGGATACTGATGAACAAAGCAGGCTTTTCCGTATGGGAAGGGCTGCTAATGTCAATGCTGATTCTTGCCGGTGCGGGAGAATTTGCCGCTGTCACTCTATATCTTGCCGGTGCCTCAAATTTCGAAATAGTGCTTACAAACGCAATCCTCAACGCCCGCTATTTTCTGCAGTGCTCAACCGTTTCAAGACGGCTTGAAACGGGCTGTCCCGCATGGTGGAGAGCGCTGATAGGCTTCACAACCGCCGATGAGGCATTCAGCATCGCAACCATAGGAGAACCGGGGAAAATACCGTACTGCTACATGACAGGACTTAATGCCGCCGCCTACCCGGGCTGGCAGTTAGGCACCGTGATAGGCATTCTGCTTGGCAAACACGGTGTAGGTTTCATTTCCCCCGAGCTTCAGGCAAGCATGAGCCTTGCGCTTTACGGCATGTTCATTGGGCTTCTTGTTCCAGCGGCGAAAAAAGCGCGTCCTGTGCTGTTCACCGTCCTCACCTCAGCGGGAATAAACACTCTTATCCGCATGCTGCCTGCAACAAAGACTATCAACATGGGCTGGAGCATACTTATTTCCACCATTATTGCTGCCTGCAGCGCGTCTGCGCTGTGGCCGCACACTGAAACTGAGGATGACAGATAATGTCCCGTCCTGTGCTTGTCACCCTGCTGCTCATCTTTGCCACGATACCCTACCGCGTGCTTCCCATGCTGTTTATCGGCGACAGGAAATTCCCGCCGTTTATAAATTCCCTTTTCTACTACATTCCTTTCGCGGTTTTGAGCGCTTTGGTTGTTCCGGACGTTTTAAGCGCGACAGGAAACGCGCACACAGCTCTTTGCGGGGCGATAGCGGCGTTTGCCGTCAGTTGTTTCACCGACAGCTCGTTCTATGCAATGCTGCTGTCGGTAATAGCGGCATACGCGGCGTTCTGGCTCGGATTGTAAAATATAACAGCCGCAAAAAAATCACCGCCGGGGGGTGATTTTTTATATCTCTTTTCCGTTTTTGACGTAGTCAAGCAGTTTCTCCTTTGACACCGACACGTACTCTCCTGGCTGCAAATCCTTCAGCACAAGCTTTCCGATTTTTCTGCGGACAAGATGCCTCACATCGTTGCCTAGTGTTCTGACCATAAGGCGTATTTCGCGCTTTATGCCCTCGTTCAGCACAACCTCAAACCAGCACTGCATAGGTTTTCTCGAAAGCCTCCTCACGGATTGCGGCTTGAGGAAAATTCCGTCTGCGTCAACACCTTTCGTCCATTCAATAAGCTGTTCTTCGCCAAGCGGTTTGCGAAGCTCGACTTCGTATGTTTTTGTGATGCCTGCCGAGGGATGTATTATCTGCTGCGAGAACATTCCGTCGTTCGTGAGCAAAAGCAGCCCTTCGCTTTCACGGTCAAGACGACCTACAGGAAAGAGCCTCAGAGGGTCAAGCTCCGGCGGAAGTATGTCAATAACCGTCTGCTCGCGGCTGTCTTCAACTGCGGAAAGTATGCCTTTCGGCTTGTTGAAAATGAGATATGTAAGTTTTACGGGTGCAACAGGCAGATCGTCAAACATAACGATATCATCGGGTGCCACCTGACAGCCTGGTTCAAAAATAATCCTGCCGTTCACAGTAACACGCCCGCCTTCGATAAAACTCTCGACCTTTCTGCGCGCGCCTACCCCGCACATGGCAAGAAAACGGTTAAGCCTGATTGTATTTTTTTCGCTTTTTCCTGATATTTCAGTCATAATCCTGTACTTTCTTTTAACGTCTCGTCTCTATTTTTTCGTTTGTTTCCTTAACCTTTCTCACCGTAAAAAACACGCCGGAAATCATCATAATGCCGAGGGCAATGGCACAGGAATCCATCGCGGCTCCGAGCAGCAGTCTGCTGCCGAGTGCGCTGTTTTCCTCTAAAATACACTGCATTCCGCTGTATATGCCAAGCCCGGGAACAATCGGTATTACCGCCATTACGTTGAATACCGTGGCAGGCTGTTTGAAAATCCGCGCGGCAGTTTCACTGCAGAGCGCTATAAAAAGCGATGCGGCAAAATTTGCGGTAAAGGAATGCACGTAAAAATTTTCCTTAAGCAGAACAAGCAGAACCCAGCCGCATGCTCCTATAATTCCGCCCTGCCATAAAATTCTGCGCGGCCCCTGAAACAGGACGCCGAAAGAGACCGTCGCCGCGAAGGCGAGGACAAACGTTTTCAGCATATTGCCGCATACCTCCACAGCTTCAGCGCAAATATCAGTCCTATCGCCAAAGAAAGCGCCATGAGTACCGCTTCCGCAATACGTGAACCGCCGCTCAGCAAATCTCCGGCTATATAGTCGCGCACCCCGTTGGTAAAGGACAGCCCCGGAAGGAAAGGCATCAAGGCCCCTACAATAACATTCTGCGTTGTGCAGCCTTTATTCAGCGCACAGCAGACGGAAGCAATGATACCGATTACAAATCCCGCAAGCCAATTCTGCCAGAAGTTGCCGAGATGCGACGCTGTCATAAGCTTAAGCAGCCACATAGCGGCAAAGCAGGTCAAAAAAGCGGCGGCAAAATCCGGCATACTGCCTCCGAGAAGCGTTGAAAAAAACGCGCTCCCCAAGCCCGCCGCAGCACATACGGAAAATCTGCCGTAAAGCGGCTTTTTCTCCGCCATGCCGTTTAACAGCAATTTCATACTGTTATAATCCGGTTTCAGCCTGCGAAAATTGTATGAAAGGCTGTTGACTGCCATGATCACGCCAAGGTCAATAAAACGGCGGTGTACCCTGAAAACGCGGTTTTTTCCCTCCGTACTTTCATCGCCGAGAATAATTACCGTCGGCATACAGACCACGTTTAAGTCGGAATATCCGCAGCCTCTGCAAAAACGGAGCATGGTTTCCTCTACACGGCTTGTTTCCGCACCGCTTTTCAGCAGAAGCTTGCCCATATCCATGGCAATATCCATTGCCATATTTTTATCCATTTCCGTACCCTGTACGGCGGTTCCGTCCGTTTTATCCGTCATTCTGTCAGCGTCGTTTTTTTTAGCCATCTGAACTTCTGCGCGGACGCGCTATTCCTCTGTCTCCTCGGGAAGTCTTTCCTGCGACGCCGTCATCTCCGCAAAAGCCTCCTCGTCATCGCCGAGACTGTTGCGCAGTTCCTCAAGCGAAGGCAGGGAATGTATGTCTGCGAGACCGAAAATTTCAAGGAAACGGTCGGTTGTCCTGAAAAGCAGAGGCGAGCCGATTGATTTTTTACGCCCTGCAACGCGGACAAGCCCATGCTTCAAAAGCGTGTCAACAACCCTGTCGCAGCGTACAGAGCGTATCGCTTCGATTTCCGAACGCGTAACAGGCTGGTTGTAGGCAATAACCGACAGCGTTTCAAGCGAAGCGCGGGAAAGCCTTACGCGCTGAAGCGAAACGGCATTGGCAAATTCCTCTATAATGTCGCGCAGTTCCTTCGCCGTAGCCATTCTCCAGCCGTCAGACTCGTAAATCAGCGTAAGTCCGTGATCCTTCTCCAAAACAGCCTTGACAGTTTTAACCGCCCGCTCCGCTCTCTCTTCCGAAACGCCGAGATAGCCGGCAATTTCCTTTGCGGATACCGGCTGAGGCGATACGAAAAGCATAGCCTCAATCTGTTTTTCAAGAAGTCCCATAGCGGGAATCTTTTCAGGCTTTTCAATTTTTTCCTTTTTCTCAGGCTGCGACAATTTCAACATCTCCAAACGTATCGTTCTGAATTATATGAACCATCCCGAGGCGCGACATCTCAAGCAGCGCAAGAAGCGTAACAATCAGGCTTAATTTGCTGTGTTCCCTGTAAAGTGTTCTCAGTTTTATACTTTCGCCCTTTACAAGCGTCTGTTTCAGTTCCTCCATGCGGTCGTCAACGGCATTTTCATCAGGCACAGCATCAGGAATGTCATCGTAGAACATTTCTTCTTCGCTTCCGCCGCTGTGCCTCTCCTCGTATTCTTGAAGCAGGCTCCACCAGCGCGCGGCAAGCCCGTAAAGGTCGCCCAAATCATAAAACGGCGTACTGTCTTCGTCCACAATCCGCACAAAATAATTTTCGCGTTCGCGCTGCATGGAAGCAAAACGCGCGGCAGCTGCGCGGTATGGACGGAAATTTTCAAGCATCTCGCGAAGCTGCTCCTCAGTAAGCTCGTCATCTGCCTGCAAATCCTCGTAATCGTCCGCACTCTCTTCCTCTCTCTGCTGTCCGGGCAGAAGGGAATGAACCTTGCGAAGCAGCAGACGGCTTGCAAAGGTAAAAAACTCCGCTATCTCGTTAAGCGACGTGCGCTCGGTTTTCATAAGGAATTCAACATACTGCGCGACAAGCTCCGTAAGATTGAGCTTCAGTGGATCCATCTGCCGTAAATCCACAAGATGGCAAAGCAAATCAAGAGGCCCTGAAAAAGAGTCAAGATTGACCTCGAATCCATTGTTCTGCGGCTGTTCAACCGTTTCGCTTGTTTGTTCGCTACTTTTTTCTTTGATTTCAGCAGACATTACAAATTTATTCTCTCCACGTAACGTTCTTCCAACTGCACAACCTCAACGCCTGTTTCTTCGCGGATTAGCCCGCACAAAGCCGGCAGCGAAACGCGCTCCATCTCCCCGTGGTCGGTGACAATCAGGTTAAGTCCCTTGTACAGAGCCTCGTTTCTGTCGTGATACGAAATATCGGCGGTTATGAAAAGCTCCGCGCCGCGGTCAAGAGCAAACTGCCACATGGAACCGCAGGCGCCGCCGCCCAAAGCAGCGCGCGATATTTTTTTGTCAGCGTCACCGAAACCGGTAAGATTTTTGCACGCCCATGCGTCACGGACAAGCGCCATAATTTCCCTAACTGTCATCGGCTGTTCAAAGCAGCCGGCGGCGCCTATGCCGAAACAGCCTTCAACGTCAGAGTGCTCAAGCTTTCCGATATTCTGCAGCCCAAGCTTTTGCGCAAGAATAACGTTCACGCCCTCAGGCGATGCGTCCCAGTTTGTATGCGCGGCATAAAGCGCAACATTTTTCCGTACAGCCGTTATAAGCGTCTTCTGCGGAGGCACGCTCTCATAAACGTGCTTCAAAGGACGGAAAATCAGCGGGTGATGAGTAAAAAGCAGCTGACAGCCTGCCTCTGCAGCACGCTGAACAGTATCCGGCGTCGCATCCAAAGAAACCGCGACGCGCACAACCTCCGCATTCTCGTCGCCGAACGCAAGCCCGGGATTATCCCACTCCTCCGCCCAGCGCTTCGGAATACGTCTCTCAACAGCCTCAATAAAAGCCTTAATCTTCATCACTGCTGCTCCTCAAACTCCCAGTACGCAATTTCGGCATCATCGTCCGACCCTGCACAGACAACCTCCTGAAGCTTCGCCATATAAGACTTGGCGCGCTTCAGCTCATCGCGGTAATAAAAAGAATTCTTGGGATAAATTGCATCTACAAACTCAAATTCGTAAACAGGATCTTCCTCATCGTCCAAAAGCAGCATAAACTCCATGCCATTGCTCCTTGGAGGATAAATTCCGTACTTCTCCTCATCCGCTTCCGGCAAAGCATCGCTCAGCAGAATGCCGAAATCCTCCGTCTCCGCCTTAACCTCGCCCTTGCCGTAAAGGCGCACGCCCAAAAGCTTTGAATACGGAATCAGGACACACTCAGAAAGCGGCATACCGCAGAGCATAAGCTCCGAAGTGTTGTCAAAAAGCATAAACGGCTTATTAAAATCCACGTTAGCGTCGCCGTCAGGCTTGAAAGCATAGCCGCTCAAAAACTTGCTGAGCCGGCGCTGAGCCTTCTCCGCAGTCTCCCTGTTTGCGCTCTTTTCCTTATAAACCCTGTGACTGTTGAAAAACATTACGAGCGCTACAAAAACTGACACGCCGCAAAGAATATACGCAAGCAGCGTTTTAATCTGAAAAGCGATAACCGCCACAAAAAGACAACCGAAGCCTATGCACATCGAAATCATACAAACCACCCTGCTTTCAACACAATTATAAAATAAAAGGCGCAGTATGTGAACCGGATTTTTAAAACAAGGAAAACAGGCAGCCAAAAACACAAAATTTCGTAAAACTTTTTCAAAACTTTTCAAAATTTTTGGTTCTTCACACTTTAACGCCCCATAGGGGCTGTGTTTATTGTACCAAAATTCTGCTGTCGGCTGTCATTTGGCATCTGTCGGCAAAAAGTATTCAAAACACACGCAGCGGCGTTTTGCCGCTGCGTGTGTCTAAGGGGGGAGATGTTCACGCTTTTTTCTCGTCTGCAATGTTATTATACGGTTTGTCTGTTTTAGCGCCTCGGTATTTTTGCTGATTGTTTTCTGCGTATTTTGCGTATTGTTCAAAAAAAAGCCTCCCGACGTGACGGGAGGCTGAAATGTTTTGTTTTCCTTTTTGTTAGAGCAATTCTGCGATTTGCACCGCGTTGAGCGCCGCGCCTTTGCGGAGGTTGTCGGCGACAACCCACATTGCAAGTGCGTTGTCAAGACCTGTATCTCTGCGGATGCGTCCGACATAGACAGCATCGTTTCCGGCTGCTTCGATCGGCAGCGGGTATACGGAGTTTTTGGGGTCGTCGCGGAGTATTACGCCGTCTGCGCTGCGGAGTATTTCTTTCGCGCGGGCAGGGGTAAGTTCTTTTTCAAATTGCGCCGTTACCGCTTCGCCGTGTCCTCTGAATACAGGGACACGCACCGTTATGCCGCTGACACGCAGGTTGGGCAGGTGCATGATTTTTCTTGATTCGTTGACCATTTTCCATTCTTCTTCGGATATTCCTTCATCGTCAAAGGCTCCGATGTGCGGGAGAAGGTCAAAGGCTATCTGGTGTGCATAGGGGCTTCCTTCGGTGCAGATTTCTTTGCCTTCCGCCCAGGCTTTCGCTTCGTTTTCAAGGGCGCTGAGTCCTTTTATGCCGGTGCCTGCGACTGACTGGTAGGTGCTGACGTTAATGTATTTGAGTCCGGCTTCTTTGTGCAGCGGCCAAAGGGCAACGAGAGCCTGTATTGTTGCGCAGTTGGGGTTTGCAATGATGCCTTTTCTGCATTCTTTGATGTCTTCGGGGTTGATTTCGGGCACAACGAGAGGACAGTCGGGGTCCATGCGCCATGCCGAGCTGTTGTCAACGACGATTGCGCCTGATTTTGCCGCCAC
>JAUNNW010000013.1:9197-16011 GCA_030531285.1 Synergistaceae bacterium
CCTTTTTCAAGGTCGGTTTTTTTGACGAGGAAGCCTATGTCGTTGACTCCTCCGCGCATGTTGTTCTGTATTATCATCATTACGCCTACGCCCTGTTCAGCAAGGCTGGTGAAGAGCCCCGCAGCCATACCCGGGGTGTCTGGAACACCGTATATGACTACTTTTGCAACTTTTGTGTCATGCACGACAGATTTTATTACGAGCCCTTCTGTTACCGGATTATTCATTACCCATGTACCCTCCTCTTCAACAAAGCTTGACGCAACGTAAAGCGGAACTTTGTAGCGCGCCGCCATTTCAACGCTTCTCGCCTGAAGCACGCCTGCGCCTTTGACCGCAAGTTCCATACACTCGTCAAAATCCATTTCTTTTATTTTTTTTGCCTGCGGCACTACTCTGGGGTCTGCCGTGTATATGCCTTCAACGTCTTTGAGCAGCTGACAGGAGTCCGCTTTCAGGGCTGCCGCCAGAGCAACTGCCGAAAGGTCGGAGCCTCCTCTGCCTAAGGTTATTACATCACCGTTGTCGTTTATTGCCTGAAAACCGGTGATGACCGCGACTGTCCCCTCGTTGAGCACTTTTTCGACAGCCTGTGGTTCTATGTCGTATATGCGTCCTTCCATGGGGAAGCCTTTGGCTTTTATTCCCGCCTGCCGCGCCGTGAAGGACTGCGCAGGTATTCCCGACTGCTGAAGAGCAAGGGAGAGGAGCGCAACGCTCTGCTGTTCGCCTGTTGCAAGCAGCTGGTCTATTTCCCTGCCGTCGCGTGTCATGGAGACGTCCTCGGCAAGGGCAAGCAACTCATCGGTCATGTTGCCCATTGCCGAAACGACCACCGCCACACGGTTGTTGTCGTTGCGTATTTTTTTTACGATTTCCGCTACGTGTTTCATTCTTTCGGCATCGGCAACAGAGGTGCCTCCGAATTTCAGTACGGTAAGCGGATATTTTTCCCAGCTCATTTGCACGCACCGCCTTCCTTCAATGCTTTTGCAAGCTCCGCTTCGTCAACGTGCATCGTTGCGCCGTGAGATGTGCCGTCAAGAACAAAGAACTGTGACGCAACGCCGTATTCCATGAAGGTTTTGCACATTGTTTCGGCAACGCGCTGCGCCGCGCCGCGGACTATCGCTATGACGCTTGAGCCTGAGCCGCTTATTGCAACGCTTATACATTCAGGAAGCGCTTTAACGCGGTCAAATATTACATCTCCGCCGCTGAAAAGTTTCGTGCGGTAGGGCTGATGAAGTCTGTCATCCATTCCCCAGTGCAGATAATCCCACTTGCCTGCCGCCCATGCTGCCGTGAGGAATGCGGAGCGTCCGAGGTTGAAGACTGCGTCCTCAAAGGAAACCTGTTTCGGGAGCGCCATGCGCGCATCGTGTGTGTTGACGCGCTCGTCGGGCACCGCAACAACGCACTGCACATCAGGGGGCAGCGGCGGAAGCTTTACATAGCGCAGCGTCTGTCCGTCCCAGCAGCTTACGACCATGCCGCCGAGGTAACAAGGCGCGGCATTGTCGGGATGTCCTTCGATAAGCGTCATCACGCGGAGCAGTTCGTTTTCGCCGCACTCATATCCTGTCAGTGTTTTTGCAAAGAGCACTCCGCCCACAACTGCCCCTGCGGAGCTGCCAAGCCCTCTGCAAAGAGGGATTATATTATGGCACCACATCGTAAAGCCGGGGCCTTCGACGCCCCATTCCTTGCAGGCGCGTTCGTACGCTTCTATTACAAGGTTGCGCTCAGGTTCCTGAAGCTCGCGTGCGCTCTCTCCGTGCGCCTCAATTCGGTATTCGCCTTTCGGAAGAATGTCCGTGAGCCTGAATATATTGTTCAGGGACAGCGCCATGCCGAGGCAGTCAAAGCCTGAGCCCAGATTTGCGCTCGTTGCCGGGGTGCGTATTACTATAAGGTCTCTGTCGCTTGCTTCGATCAACCTTTCATCACCTCCAGCAGTTCTTCCAGCGTGTCACCGATTTCAACGGGGCTGCCTGCCTGAGACATTGCTGTATCAGGGTCTTTAAGCCCGTTGCCTGTGAGTACCATGACAACTTTTATGCCTTTGGGAAGTTTCCCGAGTTTTTTGAGCTTCACAAGCCCGGCAAGCGGAGCACATGACGCAGGTTCAGCAAATATTCCGCCCTTTGAGGAAAGCAGTTTCTGCGCGGCAAGTATCTCCTCGTCCGTTACGGAGTTAAATTCGCCCTCTGATTCTTCAACCGCCGCTTTTGCAAGGTGTGCGCTGACAGGGCTGCCTATGCGGATTGCGGTTGCGAGCGTTTCGGGGCTGGGGCAGGGTTTGCCCGTCACAAGAGGCGCCGCGCCTTCCGCCTGAAAGCCCATCATTCGCGGCAGCTTGTCTGTTTTCCCGATTTCTTTGTACTGTTTATAGCCTGCCCAGTATGCGCTGATATTTCCGGCGTTGCCAACCGGCACTGCGTGCCAGTCCGGCGCCTGTCCGAGCACGTCGCAGACTTCCCATGCTCCGCTTCTCTGTCCCCAGAGGCGGTAGGGATTAACCGAATTGACTATTGCAAAACCTTCCTTTTCCGCCGCTTCGCGCGCGAGTTCAAGAGCGCGGTCAAAATTGCCCTTTACTGCTATAACTTTCGCGCCGTACATAAGCGCCTGTGCGAGCTTGCCGAGCGCAACCTTGCCCGCCGGAAGCAGCACAAAGCACGGTTTGCCGACGGAAGCGGCATAGGCAGCCGCCGAGGCTGAGGTATTGCCCGTTGAAGCGCAGACAAACGCTTTTGCGCCGTCTTCAAGCGCTTTTGCAAACGCCATTACCATTCCTCTGTCTTTGAAAGAGCCTGACGGGTTGCAGCCCTCGAGCTTGCCGTAAAGTTCTATTTCAAGCATTTTGCTGATGTTTTCAATATACACGAGAGGAGTATTCCCCTCGCCGAGAGTTATACGCGGAGTTTTCTCCGTCACCGGCAAAAGTTTTCCGTAGTTTTGAATTACACCCATAATAATTCCTCCCGAAATAATATAAAACAAAAGCCGCCTCCGCATAAAGGAGGCGGCAGAATTACCGCTGTTCCACTCCTGTTCGGCGGCTGTCCGCCCTCTTTGCGCTGTTCAGGGCGCACCCTGCCGCCTTATCCGCAAACGGCTTCGGAGGCTGCTCCGAGGTGGTCTTCGTCCGCCCGGCAATCGCGCCCTTTCAGCACTTGGAGCGCGTCTCTGGAGAGCCTGCGGCGGGTTACTTTTCCTCTTCATCGCATTGCAATATTAAGTTTGTCAGTTAATTTTAAACATTGACGGGCACTTGTCAAGTAATTTCAGCACATTTTACATTTTTTTCACTTTCCGGACAAAAATTTCTTCCGCATTTGATATTTCAGCAGTTATCTGCTAAAATTTCCCAGTCAGAATGAAATTTATTTCACCGGTGGTGTTTAGCATGGCAAAAGTAGAAGAACATATCAGACTGTCGCAGGAAGGCTACGACAAACTCAAAGCAGAACTCGTCCAGCTTCGTTCCGAAGGACGCGCGCAAATAGCCGCAAAACTTGAAGAAGCCCGCGGTTTCGGCGACCTCAGCGAAAACGCAGAATATCATGCGGCAAAAGAAGAGCAGGAAAAGATTGAAGGAAGAATTCTGCAGCTCGAAGCACAACTCGCTAAAGCAGTTGTCATTGACGAGGATAACATCGACACAAGCGTAGTCAGCCTCGGAACAACGGTAACCTTTGAAGAGAAAAAGAAAAGCTATACCTATCAAATAGTCGCCACGGAAGAAGCCGACATCAAAGCGGAACCTCCGAAGATTTCAAAAGACAGCCCTGTAGGTATGGCGCTGCTCGGCAACGCGGTAAAAACAACCGTTGCCGTCCGCACCCCAAGAGGCATCAGAAAACTTAAAATAACGAAAATAGAAAAATAAAAGCGCCTCTGCGCTTTTATTTGCACTACAATACCTGCGGCATACCCCTGCGCGGCTGACAAATACACGGCTCGTAAATTGCTCCGTCAACCGACGGGGCAATTTTGAAAATAAATTTGACAAACCCGCAAAGAGTATATACAATACCCTCATCAAAGAGGTGTTGCCGGCAACAGACGGTCAGCCCTCAGAGTCGGATTAAAATAGCCGAACCTTGGGATGGGCGGCTATTTTTTTATTTGTGAACCTATCGTGTACCCGATAACCAGGAACGAAAGACAGAGTTTCAGAATTGAAATAAATTCTTCTGTCGTCATTCACATCACCTCCTTTGCACCTTGAGGTGTTTGGGAGGACTAACCGCCTGCCGCTGTGAAGCTGCCGGCAACAAAAACATTGTACCACAACATTCCGTGCAGGAAAAAAACAAGAATATCGATATTAACTTTCATGAATTGCACTATAATATCTGCGGCATACCCCTGCGCGGCGCGGTTTCTGAACAATCTCATCAAAGGCACCGCAAAATTAAATTTTCATAGCATCTGTTTGACCAACACCTCGTCCTATGATACAATCTCGTTGAAAAGTTGGTGCAAAATTGCAGATAGATTTCAACGAGGTGATTGCTGTGATAGCGAGGAATACGTATCTTGAAAAGCTGAAAAACGCCGCATGGAACGGGAAAATCAAGGTAATAACAGGCATAAGGCGCTGCGGTAAATCTTTTCTGCTGTTTGAGATTTTTCAAAAATATCTGCTTTCCATCGGCGTCTCAAAAAAAAACATAATAAAATTCGAACTTGACCAACTGAAGGACGCGGAATACCGCGATCCCTTCCGGCTGTACAAATGTGTCAATTCAAAAATACAGAACAGCAATGAAAAATACTATCTTCTCATTGATGAAGTACAGCTCAGCATAAAAACGGTGCATCCTGAAAACAGCAGCATTGAAATCACGGTATATGACTTGCTTAACGATTTTCGAAACAGAAAAAACCTTGACGTATACGTCACCGGAAGCAACTCAAAAATGCTGTCAAACGATATAGCGACAGAGTTCAGAGGACGTGCGACACAGATACACGTATGGCCGCTCAGCTTTGCCGAATACAATGCAGGTATCGGAGGCAGCGTGCAAAGAAATTTCTCAGCTTATATGAAATACGGAGGTATGCCTGAAATCGCTGCCATATCTGATGAAACAGCAAAAAAAGATTATCTTGAATCCTTGTTCAACGAGCTTTACATCAAAGATATAGTTGAACGTCAGCATATAATGCGGCGTGACGTACTTGAAAAGCTGCTTGATTTCCTGAGTTCATCTACCGGTTCTCTCACAAACCCTGCCAACATTACCAACAGTCTGCGCTCCCAGCATCTGGAAATCAACCACAACACCGTCAGCAACTATATCGGTTATATACGGGACGCATTTTTGATAAACGAAGCAAAAAGATACGACATAAAAGGGAAACGATACTTCGATTATCCTAACAAATACTACTACACAGACCCCGGACTTCGCAACGCACGCCTCAATTTCAGACAGCCGGATCCCGGACACACCATGGAAAACATAATCTACAACGACTTGAAGGCAAGAGGCTGTTCAGTAGATATCGGCGTACTTGCCGACAGAAAATCCGGCAATCAGATTCAAAGGGAAATTGATTTTGTGGTCAATCTCTACGATAAGCGGCTTTACATACAATCAGCCTTTGAAATGGCTTCGGAAGAAAAACAAATGGCTGAAACAGCTCCGCTGAAACTGTCAAAGGATTTTTTTACAAAAATCATCGTGCGAAACGACATTGACGAAAACTGGAGAGACAACTACGGCATACTCCACTGCAGAGTTACCGGTTTTCTGTTGTCAGACAGCCTGCCCGGAATGTAGATACATATCTGCGGCATACCCCTGCGCGGCGCGGGTAAATGCAGCTATACACAAAGCCTGTACACAAAACCAAGAAAAACAACAAAAATAAATAAAAATACTGTTCACGATAAATCAAAGTGTGTTAGAATATCCTCACTCAGTATGGTTTCCATATCGACATTGTTGTGAGCGTACCAAAGAAAAAACAGCAACAGATATACAGAGGAGAGATGGACATGAGACAAGTAATCGACATGGTGCGTGTTGACAAGGAAATTTTAACACCGGAAGAATACATCAAGTTAAAAGAAACAAATCCTAACTCCATTAAAAGCACACGGATAGTACCATGTACTTTTGGCAAGGACGGGTTTGGTAAAATTGAAGTAACGTATCACGCAGCAAGGTATGTAGTTGGTGGCGTACAATGACAGACTCAAATGCGATTGTTTCCCCGCAAAAACACACACCCATTTCTGAAACAGCGACACTCGCATTAGTGGATCTTCAAAACAAAGAATTGGAATTTAAAGTACGCGAACTTGAACAGCGCAAAATTGAAGACCAACATAGTTTTGAATTTGCGCAAAAAAACGCTTGAAGCTCAAAAAACTGACCGTAGTGAAGAACGCTTATGCCGTAGTCGGAATTTGAAATACACGTATATTTTTTGGGGCATAGTTCTCTTCGTAGTTTTAGTATTTTTCAGTTATGCGATCCATATCGGACAAGGTGAGTTAGTCGGTAATATAATTGAAAAAATTGCGTATTATATCGCAGGGGTATTAAGTTCGTATGGATATTGCAAATATAAAGAAAAACAATAAAGAAGAGGCATAACAATGCTTCTTCTTTTTATCTCATACTTACATGCGACCATCAGTCTTTATACACAGAGCGAGCTTGATTTGCACCAACTTACATACTGCATTCAACAAAATTAACCTCTGCTTGCGGTGTACAGCTTCTTTCCGCCCCTCCCTCCGTAATTAGTACTTAGCAACTTATCGATATTAACTTTCATGAATTGCACT
>JAUNNW010000014.1:0-2206 GCA_030531285.1 Synergistaceae bacterium
ATCTTTTCATATCATTTCTTAGCTTTTTTATCTTTTGTCTGTTTTCCGCTCGCCGTATGAGGTGCGGAAGCGGTCGGGATCTGTGTTGTAGGCCTTGCTTGTAAGGTCGTTTTCTTTTTCGTACAGTGACGGAATTTCTATTCCCATGAGCGCAAGCTGCAGGTTGAATATGAGGTCGTTTGTGAAGCAGCTGTCTGCCGCGCGTCTGAGCTGCGCGGTTTTTTCCGGCTGCGCTGCCGCATATTCTTCGCTGAAGCAGATAAACAGAGGTATGTGCGTCATTGAGGATACAAATCGCGCGGAATCGTGGTCAAGTTTCTGTTTGGGCACGGAGGCGTGGTCGGAGAAATACAGCATTGTTTTGAAGCCTGACAGTCCGCTGACTTTTTCGTATATTCCTTTGAGCACAGCGTCTGTGTATAGCACGCTGTTGCAGTATGCGGCTTCGTCCGTTGAGGCGCCGAATTTCGCGTATTCTTTCGGGTAGCGCCGGTCGTAGTCTATGTGGCTGCCCATGAGATGTATTACTATCAGCATTTTGTTTTTGATTTTTATTTTGTCGAGCGCGCTGATAAGTTCCCCGTCATAGACCGAGGTAAAGCTTGTGTTGCCGGTACATTCGTTGAGCCATACCTGCTGTTTCGCAGAGGAGGCTATGACCGATACAGGGGTGTCCCACATGCCGTATTTCACCTGATTGCTGAGCCATGCCGTTTCGCAGCCGGCAGCTTCTGCGGCTTCGAGTACCGATACAGCTTTCGAGAGCTGCACCCCGTTATACTGGTTTTTCGCCGTGAGGGCGCAGGAGAGCGCCGGAATTGTCTGCGTGTGGCATGAGCAGGCGCGCGTGAATAGTATGCAGTTTTCTTTGTCTTTCATTTGCGAAAGCCACGGAGTATTTTCTTTTGCATAGCCGTATGCGGACATATAGTCTCTGTTGTGGGATTCCCCGATTACGAGAACGTATATTCCCCCGCCTTTGCGGACGCGTATTTCCGCAAGCTGCCCCGAGGCGGCAAGAGTTTCTTTTCTTTCATGTGTTGTTTTTTTGAAGAGGCGGTATTCGTTCACACTTTTGAGCGCGTTGGCGTAGACCATGGATATGCTGTTCATGCTGGTTTTATAGCACAGTTCACCGTTGCAGACAAGCAGAAGCACAAGCAGGACAAGTGCCGTTTTTTTTCTTTTTTTGCTTTTGCCGGGGAGAGTCAGCCTGTTGCCGGAGAGGCGGAGAAAGAGCGCGTATACCGCCGCAAGCAGAACGCCCAAAAGCAGCGCGTTTGTTACCGTCGCGTATTCGCTCACGTATTCGCACGCTTCTTTGAGGTTTGTCTGCCATATCGCTATGAGAGCGTCAACGTTGAGCACTGCTTTGCAGCTTATGCCGTAGGCAAAGCAGATACCGCAGGGAATGAGCAGCAGGGTGAAGAGTATGCAGTTGAGCGGTTTTGCAAAGCGCAGTCTTGAGAATATTCCGAAGGACAGCACCGCAAAGAGCGCGCAGCTGAAGCTGTACGAAACGTAGAGCAGCCCGTCGGCGAAGTTGATCTCGGAGAATACGGCAAGGCGGACAAACCAGGGCGTTGATATCAGCAGCCCGATCAGCAGTGCCAGCCCGAAATATTTTCTTTTGTTTTCAAAGAAGAAACTTCCGGCAGCGAGCAGGAGCGTTGCAAGGATTATCGCAAGCGGTGCCGGAATGATGTACATCGTTTTTCCGATGCGCGGCGGGCAGTCCAAAAGCAGTATTCTTTGGGCACAAGTTTTTCTTTGCTCAGAATTTTAAACACGTTTGCCGCTTCCTTTCGTTATAAAAACCAATGATTTATGCCGTTAGTCTGTACTGCCGCTGCGCCCCGCACTCAAGCGGGAATTGCACGGTAAAACGTTTGTCCTGCTGCGTTCGGCACAAGCGGGCAATTCACCCGTCGCTTTCGTCAGCCGGTTTTTTATCTGCTTTTCAGCTGTTTGAGGTTGTGTTGGTATTCAGGTATTGCCTCCCATGCGCCGCCTGTGAGTTCGCAGGGAAAGTTTTCACAGAAGCCGCAGTGCGGTATGCGGTTTTCCTGTGCACACATGCGGATTCTGCACTGCTGGCAGCGTATGTTTTTTACGCCGGGCTCAAGACAGCCTGTACATTTTAGCTTCGACGGAAGGACAAAGGAGCCTCCTCCGGCGTTTTCTTCCGCAACGGCAAGTTTTGCCA
>JAUNNW010000014.1:2306-15921 GCA_030531285.1 Synergistaceae bacterium
TCGTAGAATTTTGCCTTGCCGAAGCCTGCCATTCTGCACGCCATTGCGGCAAAACCGGCGCGTACTCCACAGGTATCGTAAAGCACAAGGTCAGTATCTTTCGTTATGCCTTTTGCTTCAAGTTCCGCTTTGATTTCGTCCGCTGTTTTAAAACGTCCGCTCGCTATGTCTATGAAATTGTCCATGGGGAGGTGGATTGCTCCCGGGAGATGTCCTTTGCGTTTTTCTTTGAACGGCGCGATTTTTCCTTCATATTCGGGGAGCGTGCGCACGTCGGCTATGACTGTTGTCGGTTTTCCCATCAGTTCCTGCACGCCGTCGGTAAGGATAACGTATTCGTCTTTGACAGACTGCTGTATGGCAAACGGCACCGCTTTGTTTTTCGACGGTTTGTTCGTGAGCGGATATTTTGCGTTTTTCCATACGTAGATTCCGCCGTCAAGCATTTTGGCGTTGGTTATGCCGGCTATGCGAAGTACCGCGACAGTCCAGGCTCCCTGCCCCCAGTCGCCTGTATCGCTGTAACATACAACCTGACGGCTTCCGTTGATGCCGAGAGCGCCGATTTTCTTGGCAAGCTGTTCTGCGGGAAGGATTGTTCCGTATTCTTCGCTTCCGTTAGGCGCGGTGGTGTTCACAAAGTACGTCCATGGTGCGCTGACTGCTCCGGGAATATGGCTTGTCTGGTAGAGACTTGCAAAGCGGCAATCAATAAGGATAACGTTATTAAGATTATTTTTGAGCCATTCGGCAGTTACAAGCAGTGTGTCGGCAGTTTCAGTACGCCCCGGCAATATTTTGCACTGTGCCTGAGAAAGCTGCTCTGTTTTCTGAGCAGGTTTCGCTGCTGTTTTTGCAACTGTCTTTTTTACAGCTGTTTTTTTTGCAACTGTTTTCGTGCTTGTCTTTTTTGCAGGTGTTTTGCCCTGCGCCGCAAGCCCTGCCGAAGCAGTGCAGCTGAGTATGAGAGATGCCGTTATAAGTGCCGTTATAATTTTCTTCATGCGATGACCGCCTTTCCGCAGTTTTATTTCACTGCTGCTATATTGTAGCAGAAATATTTGTTTTTGACGATTTTTGTGCAGAGCATTCCTCGTTTTTATTCAGCCAGGCTTTCTGCAATCCATTTTGCCGCGCGCCGCGCTTCATTGAAGTTTCTCCATACGGAGGTTTCCCCGTCAAGGCCGGATGAGGGTGTTTCTTTTGTGCCGCAGTAAAGCAGCCAGTTTTCAAATTCCTGAAGTTTGCCGTGCCGCTTGAATCTGTCGTAGACCATGTTGTTTCTTGCAGTTCCGTGTGCCCGGAAGCGCTGCAGAGCACCGTTTTCTACAAGTCTGCCTGTCAGGCGGCTGATTTTCTGTTTCAGTCCCTTTGTGCAGGCAGTACGCAGAAGCACAACTTTTCTGTCTGCGGTGACAGCTTCCGATATTTCGCCGAAGAGGTCTTCCGTGCAGAAAACCGGGTCAGTTATTCCCATAAGGGCATAATGCAGGTCTTCGCCGTATTCCTCCGGCAAAAGACAATGCACGGCTTCGTTCTGCTCTGCCAGTTTCTGCAGGACAGCGAGACATTTCCTGTCCGTGCGTGAAGAGGTTCCCGCATATATCTGCATGCCGCAGGCTTCCGCCCTGCAGGCAAGTTTTGCAGCCAAAAGCCTCAGCTTTTCAGGATCCATGCTGTTGTCTGCTCCGCTTCCGCCTACAAGCAGAGGCCATATTCTACTGCCGTCAGCCTTACGTTTTTCAAGCAGCGCCTTTGCTTTTTCGTCAAGTTCTTTCCCGCCGATGTTGTTGGGAGGCGTGACAATTTTCAGTATGTTAGGTTCTGCCGGCTGTTTTTCGTATTCCGGAATTATCACGAATTCAAACGGCTTCGTTCCTACGCCTTCAGGATTTCCTATTACTGAGCATGCGACGTTCCACGCAGACGCTACGGCAAGGTTGTATGCCGCTGTTTCGCTGCCGGCAGAGATAATGATTGTTTTTGATGAGTTGTCTTTTATTTTCCTCTGCTTAAACAGCGCCGATACCGAATGCAGCAGCGTTCCCCCTTTTGCATAGTTCAGCCATGAGAGCGTTTCTTCCCTGCGTCCGGTAAGCAGCTGCACCTTGCGTTTACCTGCAATAAAACGGCGCAGTCCCTTGAGCTTTGGTACGCTGAAGCTCGCTATTTCAGCGCCGGTGATGTCCGAGAGGCTGCAGGCAACGGCAAGACCCTGCTCCGTATGGGCAGGGTTGTCGTCGGTCAGCAGTATTATGAGACTGAAAAGTCCCGGAAACTGCATGGGGATGCTCATCTGCCGCTGCAGTACGCCTTATTTGCCTGCAAGTATTTTCCTTACAAGCTCAAGGTCTTCCGGGGTGTTGATGTTGGGACCTTCAGACGGGTATTTGGTAGGTATTACAGCCATAGAGTAACCGTGTTCAAGTATTTTGAGCTGTTCAAGGCTTTCCGTCTGCTGCAGAGGTGTGTCGGGCAGCGTTATGAGTTTCATCAGAAAGTCTTTCTTGTAGGCGTAGATTCCTATGTGTTCGTATATTTTGCAGCCTGTTGCTTCGCGCCTGTAGGGCAGCGGCGAGCGGCTGAAGTAGAGCGCCCTGCCGTTGAGCGCACGGGCAACCTTTACGATGTTCGGGTTGTTTATGTCTTCTTCGTCCGTAATTTCCATGCAGGCAGTAGCAGAGTCTGCGCTTTCGTCAGCAGCTATGCCGTCGGCAAGCTCGCGAAGAAGACGGGGGTCAAGCATAGGTTCGTCTCCCTGAATGTTGATTACGTAGTCGGTGTCTATCGCCGAGGCTATTTCCGCCGCGCGGCTGGTGCCGTTCGGATGGTCTTCGCGCGTCATTGCGGCTTCCGCGCCGAATTTTTCAGCCGCTTCGTATATGCGTTTGTCGTCGGTGGCAATTATTATACGAAAGAAAACGTCTGATATCAGGGCACGGCGGTACACATGTTCAAGCATCGTTTTTCCGTTTATGTCCGCCAGAGGTTTGCCGGGCAGTCTTGACGACGCGTAACGCGCCGGAATTATTCCGAGAAATTTAGGCATTGCTTACTTTTCCTTTCCATTTTGAGAACTTTTCGAGCATTTTGTTACGGTCAAGCGGTCTGACGTTTTCAACTATCCATTCACGCATTGCTTTGCCGTCTTCCGTTTCCTGTTTATAGCTCATGAAGTCAAGCGTTATGCCGAGTTCATCGGCAACCTTGAGCGCAAATACCGGCCATATCATTCCAATGTCGCCGATTACCGGAAGACTCCCCTCGTGTCGCGCAAAAGCAGACATTTCCATGCGGAACGGTATTTTGGATATTTTTGTTTTAGGAAGTCCTTTGCTTATCGCTTCCTGTATCATCGCGCTGTTTTTCTGCAGATCCTGTGCTTTGCGCAGATTTTCGTCGAGATCGAAACGGATGAGCGTTTTTTCGCGTAGGCTGTAGACAGGTTCCTTCTGCCACCAGCTCCATATCCCGTGTCCCGTATAGGTTTCAAAGGGACCATCGTGGATTTCCTGCGTTAATGCGACTGCGGATTCGATTATAACGTCGGAATCGCGAAGCATTGAGGCTATGCGGCGAGAACGTTCGGCAACGGGAATACTGTCGCCGACTGCCATTCCTACGTGTCCTCCGCCTACAAGCTGCGGTATTGTGACAAGCACGGGAACGTTGTTTTCGGCACCTGCACCGAGCATCGTGCGTTTGTCGCAGCCCCAGCCTGCCACCTGTTCAAAAGGAAGTCCGCACTGGCGGCAGAGCGAGTGGATTTCTTCCGCAAGCATTTCCGTGCGAAGTCCCATCGGATACGCCATGTTCGCCGCCGCTTTCGTTACGAAATGACCTTCCGCGTCATGGCGTTTTGCAAGCAGTTCACGGTCAAGCAGCATTTCTTTTCCAAGTTCGTCAAGCTGTTCGTCAGTCATGTCGGTAAATTCAAATACGTTGCCCCGCGGCATGATTTTTTCGTCAAAGCCGAGCTGGGCAGCGCCGCACATTTTGACTCTGTCAAGCACTCCGCCCATCTCATGGTTGATAACGGCAGAACTTGTGGTTACGCCGTCAACTATGCCTTTGCTGATGAGTTCGGCAACAAGCGTTGTGACGCCTTCGTGAAGATTGGGACCTGAACCTGTTACGACTGCGATTTTGCCGCCGCGTTTTTTTGCTTCAACTGCTTTTTTTACGGAAGCGTCAAGCGTTTCTTTTGAGCGTTCGTCAAGTTCGTTGTAAAATTTTCCGATGAGTTCCCTGTTTATGTTCATAAATGCAGCCTCCCCGCTGTTTTTTGCCCTTTTATTTCATGCTTTTGGCAGCAGCGTCGCATATTTTGCAGGCAGCACCCGCCTTTTCGGCAAAGTATTGCCTGCATTGCCCGCGCACCGTTTCAACGTCTGTTTTTCCTTCCGCTATTGCGCACCACGTTTCAGCAAGCTCTTCCGCGCTGTTCAGCTGAGCTGAGATTCCGCGCGACAGAAATTCCTGCGACGCCTCCGCAAAGTCTTCCATGTGAGGCCCGTACTGCACCGGAGTTCCCCAGGCAACAGGCTCCAGTATGTTTTGTCCGCCGTTGTCCGTAAAGCTGCCGCCTATGAATGCCGCTTCGGAAACGCCGTAAAGCTCGAAAAGTACGCCTATTTTGTCTATTACAACTATTTCAAAATCTTCCGTCAGCTCCGAGAGTCTGCAGATTTTGAAGCTATTTTCAAACTGTGAGCAGAGCGCTTCCGCGCGTTCGGGATGACGCGGGGCAAGGATAAGCCTTGCATTCGGCGACGTTTTCTTAAGCTTTTCAAACGCGGACACAACGATTTCGTCTTCACCGGTGTGTGTGCTGCCAGCAACGTAAAGCTGCCCTTTTTCCGCGTGAAGCAGCGTCTGCCACTTTTCTTTTGCCTCGGGCTGAATTCTGTTCAGCAGGGCGTCGATTTTCAGGTCGCCGGTGATTTTTATTTTTTCTTCGGATATGCCGAGCGCGCGCAGTCTGTCAAAATCCAGCTGCTCCCTGAGGAATATTCCGTCAAAGATGCCGAACAGCTCACTGAAAAGTTTTTTCGCAACGGGATATTTTTGTATATTTTTCCAGGTTCTTTCCGATATTCTGCCGTTCGCGAGAAACGCCGGTATCTTTCTCGCCTGCAGCTCCCAAAGCATGTTCGGCCATATTTCGGTTTCAAGCACAATGAACGCCGCAGGGTTTATCCTGTCAAGCGCCGAACGTATGTATTTTCTGTTGTCCCACGGATAATAGACGTGAAGGTCAAAAAGACCTTCCGAAAGGCGCATCGCCATTGCCTTTCCCGTTTCCGTGGTTGTGGAGAGCACTATCTGACGGCTGAAGCCGCGCGTCCTGATCTCTTTGATAAGCGCCGAAGCCGCCTGCACTTCGCCGACAGACACCGCATGTATCCAAAGCGGCCGTCCTTTAAGCACGGACAGCTTTTCCGCCTGCGGCATTCCCATTCTTTCGTCAATGCCTTCAGTGTACCGGCGGCTGTTTTTTTTCAGCGTTATACGGAATACAAGGTCTGCAAGAGGCCCGTATATCGTTTTGAGAAGAGACGTTTACGCCACCCCTGCTTTCAGAATGTCGTGCACGTGAAGCATGCCGACAGGTTTGTTTTCGTCGTTCACCACAAGCAGCGCCGAAATTTCAAATTTTTCAACAAGGTTGAGAGCTGCGGTAACGTGGTCATTTTCGCGCACAACCTTGGGATTTCTTGTCATGCCTTCGGTAACGGAGCATTTCAGCGCTCCGTCGCCCTTTTTCTCCATTAGGCGGCGTAGGTCGCCGTCCGTGAAAATGCCTTCCGTAACGCCGTTTTTGTCAACAACGGCTGTCGCACCGAAGCCTTTGCTCGTAATTTCGAACAGCGCGTCCGAAACAAGGGCGCTGTCGCTGACTACGGGAAGTTCCGCGTCTTTCGCCATAAGATTGCCGACACGGAGCAGCAGTTTTTTCCCGAGAGAACCGCCCGGATGGAAACGGGCGAAATCTTCTTTTTCAAGCCCGAGCAGAAGCGTCGTCATTCCGGCAACAGCATCCCCCATTGCCATCTGCAGCGTTGTGCTGCTCGTAGGCGCAAGCCCAAGGGGGTCTGCTTCAGCTTCAACGTGAGTGTTGAGAAGGAAATCTGCGTCTTTTGCAAGCGTGGATTCAGGATTGCCGGTAACCGCTATAACAGGGGCGCCAATGCGTTTGAAGTGCGGCAGAAGGTCTATGAGCTCTTTTGTTTCGCCGCTGTTGCTTATGAAATAGCCTACGTCTTCGCGGCAGACCATGCCCAAATCGCCGTGCCACGCTTCCGCAGAGTGCAGGAAGAATGCAGGAACACCGAGAGATGCAAAGGTTGCTGCCGTTTTTCTGCCGACGTGTCCCGATTTTCCAAGCCCTGACACTACAAGTCTGCCTTTGCAGCGACTGATTACGCGCGCCGCTTCAACAACGTCTGCGTCTATTTTTTCCGCCGCTTTCTCCAGCTCTTCTGCTTCTTTGGCAAGAATGCCTTTTGCGGTGGCAAGCAGCAGAGAGTCAGGCAGATTTTTCTCTTTGCGTTCGTACGGAAGACTCATTTTTTACACCTCCGCCCAGTCCAGCTGCGCAAAACCTGTCCTGCGCGCTGCTGAATCAAATTCTTTTATCTGCGACAGTACAAAATCCATTTTTTCAAGAGGAATCATGTTTGGTCCGTCGCTTTTGGCGTTTGCGGGGTCAGGATGCACTTCCGCAAACAGCGCGTCTATGCCTATCGCCAGGGCAGCGCGTATCAGCGGCAGGACAAAGCGCCTGTCCCCACCGCTCGAATTTCCGCTTCCGCCCGGTTTCTGAACGCTGTGCGTTGCGTCGAAGCAGACCGGGCAACCGAAGCTTCTCATAACGGCAAGCGAACGCATGTCAACGGAAAGCTCATGATAGCCGAACTCAGTACCGCGTTCGCAGAGCATTACGTCAGCGTTTCCCGACTCACGGCATTTTTCCGCAACGGATTTCATGTCTTCGGGAGCCATGAACTGCGCCTTTTTTATATTCAGCGCTCTGCCTGTTTTTGCGGCAGAGACAAGCAGGTCTGTCTGCCTGCAGAGAAAGGCTGGTATCTGAAGCAGATCCGCGACTTCGGCAGCCGGCATCGCCTGCCAGGGCTCATGTATGTCGGTTACAACCGGAACGCCAAGCTTTTCTTTTATTTCGGCAAGCTGTTCAAGACCTTTGGAAAGCCCCGGGCCCCTGTAGCTTTTTATCGACGTGCGGTTTGCCTTGTCAAAAGAGGCCTTGAATACGTAGCCGAAGCCGTATTTTTCGCAGAGCCGTTTCATTTCGGCGCCGATCTCAAGCCCCAGTTCAAGGCTTTCAAGCGCACAGGGGCCTGCAAGAACCGCAAGCTTTCCGTTTCCGATTTCAACGTTTCCGGCGTTAATTTTCTTGATTTCCGTCAATTTTATTCGCCCCTTCCAGTTTCAGATGACGCGTCAATGTAATTTCTGAATTTTTCGTAGACTGAGCAGCGGTTGTCCCAGCCAAGTTCCGAAGCACAGTACTGCACAACGCTGTCAAGCGCACCCTGTCCGCCGAGATGTCTTATTCCGGCTTCGCTCATCGACTTCCACAGCTCAGGGTCTTCAAGTATTTTCTGCGCGGCATCGGCAAGGGCAACAGGATTTGCGTCAACAAGCACTTCCGCTTCCTGAAGCAGTTTTTTCTGGCGCAGCTTTCCTGTTTCCATTATTGAAACGACAGGAAGTCCAAGCCCTGCGCAAAGCTGGTTTGCAGTACCTCCGAGCCCTATAAGCAGGTCAGCTCCCGTCGCGGCGGCTGTTACCTGCCCGTGCGTGTGGATATGTATCGAGGTTTCTTTGCAGGAAAGCTCTGTTCCGTCCGCCGAAAGCGTCCAGTCTTCAAGACTGCCCGCCATTTTTGTCCAGTTGGTCGTAGGCGCGGGAACCATTACAAACTGGCACTGGACACGCTTTGAAAGCTCTCTCGCCGCTTCTATGACAAGACTTATGTCGTTGTAGGCGCGCGGTCTGCTGCCCGGAAGCAGCACAACTCTCGCTGATTTGTCGTCCTTCCATTCAACGCCTTTGTCGCTGTCGTTGATAAGATCCATGACAGGGTTTCCGCAAAATTCCGCGCTGACACCGTCTGCTGTCAGTTCCTGTGCAGTTTCGGCATCTCTTGTCCAGACGCGTCTGCTGCGTTTTCTGAGCAGAAAGCGTTCGACTCTGTAATGTCCGCTGAGATGCACCGATTTTGCCGTTGCGAGCAGTACTGGGCTTACACCTTGCCCCCAGAGAACGTTGGAGAAAAGATAGACGTCGCCGACGCACACCGGCGTGCGGTAATCCCTGCCTATTTTTCTCATCGTCGCTATTTGGCGTTTAATTGACGTGCCAAGCCCGTGTCTGAAATCGTTGACAAGCTCGCCTACGTTGTACTTTACAATGCCTCCGCTCGGCATTTCCACAGACGGGGAAACAACCTCTATTCCCTCTTTTTCGTAATGCTTTCCGGAGCCTACAAAGGCAAACGCCGAGATTGCCGCGGACTTAAAGCGCTCGCGCATCTTTTTCGCCAGAATTACCCCGATTGCGTCTTCGCCGTAACCGTTTGAAGCCACCATAAGATGCGGCCTCAGCTTTTCGCAAAGCATTTCGCGGAAACGTTCCTTTTCCGGCATTACTACGGAAATCCGCAGTACGTACACCGGAAGCTTGAGCTTTGCGTCCTTCGGCAGATTCATAGTGTCTTTCTCGGTGCAGATAAAGCCTGAAGCTCCAAGCCTCTCTGCAAGGTCGTTAAGTTTGTCAACGTCCTCTGCCGTAAATTCGTGGTGGTCCTGATAGGTGCGTTCGGCGGCAACAGTTATTCCGCGTCCCGCGACGTAGCGGTAGAAACCCTCAGGATTGCCTATCGCGGAAAACACGACGTAGCTTCCTTTCGGTTTTTCAATTATCGGCTTCGTAACAGGCTCGCTGCCGTTTTCATACACAAGCCAGGAATCGTAATTTATTTCCGCCACAAAAATTTTCTCAGGCGAAACGTATTTTTCAAGTTCTGTCCTTGTATTGCGCACCGATTCTTCCGTAATCTGGTTAGCTTTTGTTATTACAACCATGTCTGCCCTGCCGAACGCGGTTTTGGGCTCGCGCATCAGCCCTGCGGGAATTACCCGGCCGTTGCCGAACGGACAGGTGCCGTCAACAAGCACCACGTCAACGTCGCGTGCCATGCGTCTGTGCTGGAAAGTATCGTCCGTAACGGCAATTTCCGCACCTAAATCTGACAGCAGTTCAACGCCCTTTACACGGTTCTTGGCAACAACAATGCTGACTCCGGGCAGGCGCTTTGCAAGCATAAGAGGCTCGTCGCCCGCTATATCCCTGCGGAAGCTGTCTTCGTCCTGCCCTATCCATATCGGTTCCGGATGCTTTGTTTTGTAGCCGCGGCTGACAAGACCGGCGTTTATTCCGGCTTCGTGGAACATACGGACAATATACTCGCACATCGGGGTTTTGTTGGTGCCGCCGAACGAGTTGTTTCCAATGCTGACAACGGGAAGCTTCGGCTCAACAGTCGTAAAAATTCCGCGTTCGAAAAGGAAAATGCGCAGCCTCATCCAGGCACGCGTCACAAACTGCGTCGGATAAAGCAGATTCCAGGGCGACGCCGGCGATTCTCCTCTCGTGTAGCTTAAATAACTTCGTACTATTCTTGACATGTTTCAGTTCCTTCCGCGCTGCTTGCCGCGTAAAGTTTGCTGTAATGCCCGTTTGCGGCAAGCAGTTCATCGTGGGTGCCCTGCTCGACAATTTTGCCGCCGCTGAGAACGATAATCCTGTCGGCGCTGCGTATTGTCGAAAGCCTGTGCGCGATAACTATCGAGGTGCGCCCTTCCATTGCGTTGTTCATTGCCTGCTGCACCTGTTTTTCAACGAGAGCGTCAAGCGACGACGTTGCTTCATCCATAATAAGTATCTTCGGATCCCTGACAACTGCGCGGGCTATTGCAACGCGCTGCCTTTGTCCGCCTGAAAGCGTTACGCCGCGTTCTCCGACCTCTGTTTCAAATTTCTCTGGCAGAGCGTCGATAAAATCGTAAATGTCCGCGATTTTCGCGGCGCGGACAAGGTCGTCCTGCGTCGCCGCAGGGAAGCCGTAGGCTATGTTGTGAGCGAGAGTGCCCTTCATAAGCACAGGATCCTGCTGCACAACGCCTGTTCTGCGGCGGTAGCTTTTCAAATCAAGCTGTCTGAGATCTGTTCCGTCTATGTAAATCGCGCCCTGCTGCGGGTCATAAAAACGCATTACGAGGTCGCCGAGCGTAGATTTTCCGGCGCCCGTAGCCCCAACCACCGCCACCGTTTCACCCGCCCTGATTTCAAGATTTATGCCCTTCAGCACAGGATTTTCCGCATCGTAGCCAAACCACACGTTTTCAAACTTTATGCTGCCGTGCATGGGTGAAAGCGTAACGGGATTTTCCGCAATTTCAACCTCGTTGTCCATATCTATTATTTCAAAAACTCTGTCCGCCGATGCGGCGCCCTGCTGTATACTGCTGAAGGAATTGCTGAGAGACTGAAGCGGGTGGCCAAGAAGTCCGATATAGGTTACAAAGGCAACAAGCTCACCTGCCATGAGATCTCCCGATATGACCAAATAACCTCCCAGCCAAAGTACAAACGCAAGCGCGGTAATCAGGATTACCTCAACGGCACCCTGCAGCACGCCTTTGTACTGCGTGCCTCTCATAACCGCGCGGAAATGGCTGTACGATTCCTCTTTGAAACGCCGGTATTCCTCCTCTTCCGTAACAAAAGAACGGACAATTTTGATTGAGGAAATTGCTTCCTGGGCAATGGCGGCAACCGTCGCCAGCCTTGCCTGAATTGTTCTGCCGACCTGGCGCAGCTTTGCGGAAGTTTTGCTTATAGCGAAGGCTACCACAGGACAGGCGGCAAAAGTGACAACCGTCAGCTTCCAGTTAATATAGAATATGAAGCAGATAATCCCTATGAAGGTCGAACCCTGAAATACAAGGTCAACAAGCGAAGACGCCAGAATGTTCTGAAGCGTGCCGACGTCGTTTGTGATGCGCGACAAAAATTCTCCGCTTCTGTGACTGTACAGGGTGCCGAGAGAAAGCCTCTGCGTGCGGTCGTAAAGCTCAAGGCGCAGGTCTATGAGCACGCGCTGACCTACCCACGTCATAAGATAAAGATGTGCGTAGTTAAAAACCGCCTTGCCGACGTAAAGCAGAATGACCGCAAGCACGATAAGATTGAGCATGCCGATCTGTTTTTTGATAAGCACGTCGTCAATAACGTTTTTAAGAAGCCACGGCGGAAGAATACTGAAAACCGCAGCCAAAACCATTGAAATTATGGCAAGCACAAGCCGTTTTTTGTAGGGCGCACAGTATTTCAGAAGCCGTATGTAAGAGCTCCAGGACTCTTTGTTTGCCAGTTTCAGCATGCTATCCTCTCCATAATGCGTTTTGCCCAGCGCTCATAAACTCCGGTGGTGCCAAGCTTCGCCTTTGTCTGTTTCAGTTTGCCAAGCACCCCCGCGCGGAATTCCGCGCTTCCCTCAAGCCACGCAAGAGCCTTGTCCGCAACGGCTTCCGGGGTGCACTTGTTTTGGAAAAGCTCAGGGAAAATTTCTTCCTGCGCTATTATGTTCGTCATTGAAAAACAGCCTGCAGGCAATCCCGGCTTTACAATAAGATTTGCGATAAAGCCTGACAGCGCGTTCATTTTGTAAACAGAAACCATATACTTTTCAAGCAGCAGCGACTCAACGGTAATTGTCCCGCTTGCGCTTACGGAGCACTGCGCCGCTGCAAGCAGCTCCCGTCCGGAACCGTCAAAATGCCTCAGCCGTTTTTCGTCCAGAGTCTTTACAAGCTGCGCCTTTGCCTCTGGGTTAAGCCCCTGCGCAACGGAAAAAACCGGCTGCCAGCCGTGCGCTGACAAAATTTCCGCAGCCTGTTCCATAACGGGAACCAGCTTTGTAACCTCGCTGCGGCGTGAACCCGGCATAAACGCGACTATTTTGTCGTTGCCGGCAAACTCGCCGGGGATTTTCGTCTCCCCGCGCTTTACAAACTCCTCAAGCAGCGGGGCGCCGTCCCAGTACGAATTGCAGCCGTGCGACACAAAATAATCATGCTCAAATTTGTACAGCGGAAAACATTCCGTCACGTATTTTTTCAGATATTTGACGCGTCCGCTTCTCCATGCCCACACCGTAGGCGGCGAAACGTAGAATACAGACCCTGTGTAGCCGTATTTGCGCAGCTTCGCAAGCAGCCGCAGATGATAATCGGGACTGTCAACGACAACCACCGCGTCCGGATTGCGGCGCACTATCGTATCCGCCGTTTCCTTAAGCAGTCTTAAAACCCGCGGCACCGAAGAAAAAACCTCGGTAAGCCCGAACAGCTGAAGCTGTTCGCCGCGCCACAGCACGTCAACGCCTGCCGCACGCGATTCTGCGGCTCCCATGCCCCACAGCTCGCCGTCAAAGCCGCCGCAACGCAGCGCTTTGACAATTTCCGCCATGTAATGGTCGCCGGAAGCCTCCGCAGAACTCAAAAAAACTGACTTCATCCTACAACCCCGATAACGGAAATCTTTTCGCGTTTGGCAATTTCCTCAAACTTGTCAAAATCCATAATCATCGTATGCCCCGCGTGAACGGCAAGACAGGTGAGACCTGCGCCTGCCATGTTTTCCAGCGTTTGGGGACCAACCGTAGGAATATCGTATCTCTCGTCCTGGTCAAGACGCATCAGTTTTGCGACAACGCCGCCCTTTGTCAGCTCTCCCGCGCGGAGAATCATTTTATCCGTACCCTCTATAGCCTCAACGGCAATAACCGCCCCTTTGTTCACGACAACAGACTGCCCGAAGGAAAGAGGAACAAGTCTGCTGCATATTTCAACGCCGTATTTGACGTCCTCAAGCTCGCTCTCCGAAGGCTCGCGCCCTGCGATAAAACCCTCATGCGCAACCAGCTGCGGAACAATGTCTTTATAGTTTATGACCTTGAAACCCTGCTTCTCAAAGAAATCAACGATAGCGCCGAGCAGGGAATGGTCATCGCGGAACAGAAGACCGGCAAGAAATTTCTGCGAAGTGAAATCAAGCAGGGCTGGCTTGAACATAAGCGACTTCGGCACGCGCCCCGCCATAATTATCCTGTCAACGCCCAGTTCTTTCATACTCTTTATCGCGGCGCCGAGATTAGGCTTCTGAATATCAACAACCTCACAGGCAAACGCCCTGAGCTCTTCAAAATCATGCCTCAGATTGTAAAGCACCGGAGCATCACCCTGTTCCGAAAGCTGTTTTGCGATGGAGACAGGAAGCATACCCTCACCGGCTATAAGCGCGATTCTGCCCAAAACGTTCACCCCTCTCAGACTTCCGCAGCGACGCGTCTGCACAACAAAAACTGCACCCGTACGCGTGCTTATTCTGCCGTTAAGTATACCATTAAAGCCCCTGTTTGACAAAAACAAAACGGCTTGGGAATTTTTATTATCCCAAGCCGCTTGTTTTGTTTTCGCTTCGCTCTAATTACAAATGACGAATGACGAATTACGAATGACCTTAA
>JAUNNW010000134.1 GCA_030531285.1 Synergistaceae bacterium
CAAAAAATGTAAAAAACTGTAAAAAACAATTTAACTTGTCATTTAACAAGAAAACTAAACTGAAACAATCTGAAAACTTTATAAAACAAAGTAAAAATTATAAAAAATTTACAAACACAGTGTGTGTTTTAGATTACTCCCATTTTTCGCAGCTGTTTTTTTATGGCATTAAGCGCAGTCTGCGGTTCCGTTACTCCCTTGACTGCCGTTTCAACGGGGCAGAAGCCGGTTTTGTCATGGTTGATTATTGCCGGTACAAGTTCCCCGTATATAATTCCAATCCCGTTTGCGTCAAGCGTTGTCTTTGCGTCTGTGCTTATGACCCCGCAGTATATTTTTTTAATGCCCAGAAGAACGTAAAGAAAGGCGGCGCCGTTGCCTATTACTTTGTCTGCTGCCGAGTATGCGGAATAATCTTTGCCGCTTTCGTACAGTTCAAGCAGCGGTTTTACGCCGCGCACGGCGCTTGTTATTTCTTTTCCGCCGCAGACAAGCGCGCAGGTGCAGCCGCCTGCCGCAAGCAGTTCACGGGCGCGTGCGAGGTCATCAGCCATTGCGTTTAAGTTTTTCGAGGAACGGGGCGAGTATGACGTTGCCGTTTTCGAGTTTTTCAACGCAGTCTTCAAGCAGAGTCCTGATTTCCAAATGCTGGGGGCACGCCTGTTCGCATTTGCCGCATTTTATGCAGCTGCTTGCAAGGGCTGTCTGCAGGACAAGGTTTGTATAATAGGTGTGTTCGCTTGAGAAACTGCCGGTGAGGCGCGATATGCTGTTGTAGAGAGCGAATATTTTGGGTATTGCGATGCCTTTCGGGCAGCCTTCCGTGCAGTATCCGCAGCCTGTGCATTTGACCGCCGTCTGTGAATTTATGATTTCCGCTGCGCGAAACAGCGTTTTTGTTTCTTCTTCCGTAACGGGCTCGAAGTTTTCAAAGGTTTTCAGATTGTCTTCGAGCTGTTCCATGCTGTTCATGCCTGAAAGTACGCGTGTAACTCCTTTCTGTGAGGCGGCAAAGCGAAGCGCCAATGAGGCGGGTGTCGCATTAGGACACTTGCCGCGCAGAAGTTTTTCCGCTTCCGCAGGGATTTTTGCAAGCGTTCCTCCCTTTACAGGCTCCATAACCGTTACCGGCAGATTGTATTTTGCCGCGATTTCAAGACATTCGCGAGCCTGTACTCCTTCCGTTTCCATGTCGGCATAGTTGACCTGCAGCTGGACGAAATCTATCTTTTCCGCGTATTCCGAGAGTATTTCGTCAAAGAGTTCCGGCTTGTCGTGGAAGGATATGCCGAGTTTTTTTATTTTTCCTTCAGCTTTTTTCTCAATTGCAAAGCCGATGACGTTGTGCTGTTTCATTCTTGCCCATACGTTTGTGCCGACATTGTGCAGCAGATAATAATCAAAATATGCAACGCCGCAGTTTTCAAGCTGTTTGTCAAAAATTTGTTTCAGTTCGTCCAAATCTTTGAAGGTTCGCAGCGGCAGTTTTGTCGCAAGCTCAAATTCGCTTCTTGCGTTGCGTTCAACGAGCGCCTTACGCACTGCTTCTTCTCCCCTGCCTCCGTGATAAACGTATGCTGTGTCAAAATATCTGAAGCCGTGTTCAAGATATGTGTCAAACAGTTTTTCGATAAGCGGAAAATCAAAAGACGAAAGATTTTTTGAATCAGTAAGCGGAAGCCTCATACAGCCGAATCCGAAATCTGCCATTTCAAGCACCTCTTTTTTATTTATTGTGCTGATTTTATAACCAAACTGCCGCAAAAGCAATAAAACAGATAAATTTTCGGCTGGATTTTTTTTCATTTTTTTCATTTTTTTTCAGCTTGTGCTACTATAATGATATAGAGTTATTAAGTATTGCGCAGGGGGATCAGATAATGGAAAAGGACACGGCAGGCGGCAGAAAGGTGCCGCCGGGAATATTTGCGGCAGGAATACTGCTTTTGTGCGCGCTTGTGCTGCGCCCGTTTTTTCATGCGCTTGCGTGGTCTGTCGTTCTTTCGCTTTTTGCGCATCCGCTCTACAAAAAATTGCATACCTCAGTATTCAGGGGACGTTTTTCAGATGTTTCGTCGCTGATAGTGACGCTTGTAATTTTATGCTTTATGCTGCTTCCGATACTTTGGATAACAATATTTCTTGCGCAGGAGGCGGCTTCGGCTTACGACAGCGTTGTAAAGTCAGGCGGATTTATGCCGATTTTGCAGAGCATCTACGAGTGGCTGCATAATTTTCAGTTTATCGGCAAGCGTATTTCTGACTGGGACAGTATAAAATCTCAGCCGTATTTTGCGGAAGGCGCATCCAATCTGCTGAAATGGTTCTCTGTGCTTGCCAAAGGACTTTCACAGAAAATTGTAAGCGGCACGTCAAAATTTTTGATGTTGTTTGTAGTTGTCGGATTTACGTCGTTTTATCTGCTGCGCGACGGCGAAAAAATCGTAAGCTACGCCGGAGATTTGCTTCCTCTTTCCGATGACAAAAAGGTAAAATTCTTTGAAAAAGGCAAGACAATGCTTCGCGCAGTCGTCTGCGGCATAGTGCTGACCAGTCTCGTACAGGGTGTGCTCGGCGGAATAGGCTGGTATCTTGCCAAGCTGCCCAACCCTGTGTTCTTCGGATTTATGATGTTTATATTCGGCATGATTCCGATGATAGGAACTCCCGCCGTGTGGGGATGCGCAGTCATTTATCTTCTGGCTGTCGGCGATCATTATCACGCGTTTTTGCTGCTTGCATGGTGCGGCGGATTTGTATGTACGATAGATAACCTTATACGTCCGCTTTTCATTTCCGGCGGAAGCGACATAAATATGCTGATAGTTTTCCTCGGTCTTTTCGGGGGATTGTATATGTGGGGTTTTATCGGGCTTTTCCTTGGCCCTCTTATTCTTTCTCTCGGAATTTTTGTGCTGGATATATACAGGGAAAGCGCTGCCGGAAATTCAAATTGAGTTTGTTTGCGTGACTTTACAATACGCATAATACGTGTTAAGATAATAGGCGAGGTGGATTGAATGACAGGGAAAGAACTTGTTCAACTGCTGATCGCGAACGAATACAATGTGGACAGAATTAACGGAAGTCACTATATTTTGGAGAAACGGGGATATCCGAGTTTGACAATCCCAATACACGCAAGAAGAGACGTGGCGCCAGGCTTGTTAAACAGCATACTTAAGAAAGCAGGCATAAAATAGGTGGTGAAGAGAAATGAAAACTATTTATCCGGCAAAATTTCATAAAGAAAACGGAAGTT
>JAUNNW010000135.1 GCA_030531285.1 Synergistaceae bacterium
AAACGAACGGACGGCGCAAGCAGTATCCGCGCCCAGCCCAGTAGGAAGTAACACGGAGCGCAACAAAAAAAACAACAGGGGCAATTTGCCGAAACACAAGTTTCGGCAGTCAAGCCTGCTGTTGACTGTTAGCTGTCGGCAAAAAGTATTCAAAAACAGGGGGACTGTAATCAGTCCCCCGCTTTTGACTGTAGACAAAGTCATAAATTGCCTGTTGTTTATTAAGAAAGGCTTGTCTTTTAATTGTCATACACAAAAGAATAATATGACAAAATAGTTATTTCTGCAATTTTTTGATTTCTTCGACTGCTTCCTGTATCAGTCTGCCGAGCCCCTTGTCACTTATTCCGACAATTACGTTTTCGCAATGGTTAAAGGGTATCAGTATTCTTTTCGCTTTGCTCTGCCCTATTGTCTGTGCCATCTTCGGCGTTATTTCACCCAAAAGCGCATCGGCAATAACTATCGCCGCCGGTCCGACTATAACGTCCGCAGTCCGGCAGGCAACAATAACAGGATTTTCCCCGCTGGCTGCACGGTCTGCCCCAGCCTTGAGCATTGCGGAAGCCGCTATTGAGTTTGTCCCGACGGCGGTTATATCCGCAGACGGAAGTGCAAGTTTTATTCCTGCCACAAGCTGTTTTCCGACTCCTCCGCCCTGCGCATCAACAACAACTATTTTCATCGCATATTCCCCTTTGCTTTTTTCAGAGAATATTATAGCAGATTACTTTTTTCCGAACAGTCTTGCCCTGATTGTTCCTTTAGGATCTTTGACCAGCAGAAAAACAACCCATACTACAAGACCAAGAGCCGTCACGTAAAGTCCGAGAAAGCCATCATTCAGCATTACCGCAGGTTCCGGCGTGAAATATGCCGCTCCAAGCTCCGAGTATTCGAAACAGGCATCGACAAACCACATCAGCGATGCACCCCAGAACATCCAGCAGAGTATGTCAACCCGCAGCTCGTTTTTGCCGTTGTACCATACCACGGTAGAGACAACGGAGGCAAAAATGGCAATTAACAGCGTCATTAACGGACTGTTTCAGCCTGCCGTTTTTCGTAAACGGCACATACCGAAAGCATTGCGCACCAGACAACCGTGCAGAGCATCGCCATGCATACACCGGCAGTTGACATTTCAGCAAGCGTTTTCTCTCTGCCCGCCGTAAAGAACGGTGCAAACGGAACTATTTCGCCGTGCCAGAAATGTTCAAAGGCAAGCAACACGGAGCCGCCAGCAAGAAGCTTTGTAAGCCAGCCAAGTTTGTGTGCAAATGATATTTTTCCCTGTTTTTTCGCTCTTTCAGAGATAAATTTTGATACAACCGCTTCGGTTGCCGGAACAATAAAGCATGCCATAAAAATCCCTCCCTAAAAATGACGAAAGCGCGCGCTTCCGTTCTTCTGAACGGAAACGCACGCCTTCTGACGTACCGTGTCTTGTATCGTACTAACCTTTCATACCGCCGGCTTCCTGCCGACAGTTGTATTTTAATACTTCAGTTCTTTTTTGTCACTTAATTTCTTTCTGCACTTCACGAATCGATACGTTATTTTCACGTGCAAGCCTTGCCAAATCTTCATATTCCGCTTTTTCCCTGACACATCCGCAGCCTTCGGACTTTTTTAGTCTGACGTTCCCGAAATGCGTTTTACAAACATATTCTGTCCGCGACATTTTCCATCTTACGCAGTGATATTCACGAATACCAAGCGTTGTCGTATGCTTGAAAATAAGCTTCAGCAATTCTTCTCTTTTGTCCGCGCCGCACATGCAGGTCAGCATAAATGCCGCACGCCCTTTTTTCATAACTATCGGCGTTATATAGACGTCCAGCGCTCCTGCGGAGAACAGTTCTTCTGCGGCAAAAGCAAGTTCTTCCGAAGTCATGTCATCTATGTTGCAACACAACTCCGCAACATCACCCGCGTTATTTTCGGTTTCACCTAAAAATGCCCTAACGCAGTTTGCTGCTTCGTATTTTCTTGTTCCTATTCCGTAGCCCGTTTTCAGTATCGTCATCGGGGGTCTCTGCTCAAAATCCGCTGCGAAATATTTCAAAAGAGCTGCCCCCGTAGGTGTGCAAAATTCCCCTTCAATACCGCCTGCAAAGCATGGAATACCTTCAAGCAGATACGCAGTTGCCGGTGCCGGGACAGGAAGAATTCCGTGCGCGCATTTAATTTGTCCGTAGCCGGTACGAACCGGTGAAGCGTAGATTTTTTCCGCGCCGAGCATTTCAAAAAGCAGACAAACAGAAACAACGTCGGCAACCGCATCAAGTGAGCCGACTTCATGGAAATGCACTTCATTCAGCTTACAGCCGTGTGCCCTGCTCTCGGCATCTGCAATCAATCTGTATATTTCCGCGGCATTGTTTTTTACGCTTTCAGGCAGAGACAATTCCGATATTATATGTTTGATGCCGTGCATAACGCTGTGCTTGTGCGGATGATCCGAACCGTGTTCATGCGTGTGTCTGTGTGCGTGTTTTATAATATATTCGTCTTCTTTAATGCCGTTTACAGAAACTGCGAGGTGTGTACCCGAAATTCCGCAGCTTTCGGCTTTTTCGGCACACACTTTTACGCCATATTTTTCAAGCGCATTCATGCGCTTGAGGAATTCCGCTTTGCCATTGTAGTCAAGCAGTCCGTAAAGAGCCGCACCGAGCATGTCGCCGGCAGCGCCCATACCGCATTCAAGATATATTATCTTCATATTTTTATACCCCCGGATGATTTATAAGGCTCGCCTGATAGGCTGCGCCGAAACCGTTGTCAATGTTCACGACAGAAACACCGCTTGCGCATGAATTAAGCATTGCAAGCAGCGCCGAAATACCACCGTAAGACGTTCCGTAGCCAACGCTTGTCGGAACGGCAATAACCGGACATTCCGCAAGACCGCCTATGACACTTGCCAAAGCTCCCTCCATGCCGGCTATAGCTATTATTACCCTCGCAGACATCAACTCCTCCAGATGAGAGAGAAGTCTGTGAAGCCCCGCAACACCGACATCGTACAGACAGACGACTTCGTTGCCGAGGAATTCGGCTGTCAGGCGTGCCTCTTCCGCAACAGGCAGATCGCTTGTACCGGCACAGGCAATTACAATTTTCCCTGCCCCGTCAGCCTTTTTTATTTTCCCGAGAGTAGCTGTACGCGCTGTTTCGGAGTAAGTTATCTCAAATTTTCTGGCTCTACACGGAAAATTGTGGGATAAGAAATAAAAGTTTTGTAAAGAGGAATG
>JAUNNW010000015.1:0-8510 GCA_030531285.1 Synergistaceae bacterium
AACGTATGTCACGTACCAGCGGACGCATACAGGGAATTTAATGCCTTTGCCTGTGTTGACTTCTTTTATGAAATTATCCCAGCCCCAGCCGTTTTTTCTCGTGCAGAAGAAAAGATAGAACAGCGAGCCTATAGGCAGCAGATTGTTGCTGACAATGAAATCTTCAAGGTCAAGCACGCAGCTTTCTTTGCCGAACGGCTGAAAGGCCGACCAGAGATTGAAACCAAGGCAGCAGGGCAGAGAGAGCAGAGCCACTGTCACTCCTGTCGCAAGCGCCGCTTTTTGTCTGCTCCATCCGCGTGTGTCTATCGCGTTTGCAAGTATTGTTTCAAACACGGCAATTACCGTTGACATGGCGGCGAAGCTCATAAGCAGGAAGAAAAGCGCGCTCCAGAATCTCCCGCCTGCCATGTGGTTGAACATTACGGGAAGTGATACAAAAATTAAGCCCGGGCCTGCCCCCGCGTCCACTCCGTAGGCAAAGCAGGAGGGGAAAATTATGAATCCTGCCATGAGAGCGACAAAGGTGTCAAGCGCGATGACACAGGCGGCTTCTCCCATAAGCGAACGTTCTTTGTCAATGTAGCTGCCGAAAATGGCAAGCGAGCCTATTCCGAGACTGAGCGTAAAGAACGCCTGTCCGAGAGCCGCGTATATGCTTGTCCACAACCCATGTTCCAACAGCTTTCCAAAGTCAGGCTTCATGTAAAATTCAAGTCCTTTCATCGCACCGTCAAGCGTGACAGAACGCAGGGCAAGCGCAATAACAAGGACAAGAAGCGCTGCCATCATTGCTTTGGTGATTTTTTCAACACCTTTTTGCAGTCCGGCAAAGCATATTGCCGTACCAAGCAAAACCGCAAGCAGCATCCAAAATATCAAAGACGAGGGCGAAGAAAGCATCGCTCCAAAGGTCTGTCCTATTTCGTCAGGCGTCAGAACGCAAAGTCTTCCGCTGAGACTGTACCAGAAATAGGCAAGCATCCAGCCGGTTACGGTTGTGTAGAACATCATAAGCACGATGTTGCCAACTAAGCCCATAATCCCGTTGAGATGCCATTTTGTGCCTTGCGGCTCCAGCCGTTTGAAGGAGTTTATGCTGCTCTGCCGCGAGGCTCTGCCGACTGAAAATTCCATAGCCATAATCGGCAGCCCGAGAATCGCAAGAAACAAAATATATACAAGCACAAACGCCGCGCCTCCGTACTGCCCCGTTATGAACGGAAAACGCCATACGTTGCCAAGCCCTATGGCGCAACCGGCGGACAGGAATATAAAGCCAAGTCTGCTGCCAAGTTTTTCTCTTTGTTTTTCCATAAAACACTGCCTCCGATAATATTACATTGCATGCAATTTTATATTTTCAACAATCAGTTTAATACGCTTTTGCAAAGACGCAAAGTCTTGCGCCTTCTTTGCCCGTATAGAAACATTTTCCCGTTTCTTTCAAACGGTCGAGCGGATAGCAGCGCGGTGTTGCTCCCGTAGCTTCTTTTATCGCTTTTTCGTCTTCAGGAGTTCCGTCAAAATATGCCTCAACGAAGCCGCCTTTTTTATCGATTATTTCTTTGAATTCCTCAAAATCCGCGGCTTTGTATGTATGTTCTGTTCTGAACTGTTCAGCTTTTTTCAGCATATCGTTCTGTATTGTTTCAAGCAGCTGCGGGATTTTTTCAGCGGCATCCTGCCAGGCTATGCCAAGTTTTTCGCCTGTGTCGCGGCGCACAACGCGAAGCGTACGTGATTCAAATTCCCTTTCACCGAGTTCCAGTCTGAGAGGAACGCCTTTTTGCAGATGATAGAAGAATCTGTCGCCCGGACGCATGTGGAAGTTTTCGTCTATTTTAACGTACAGTCCGCCGAGAGCTTTGTTGAGTGCGTCTTTAATTTCCTGAGCCTTCGGCATAATCGTATTCTTAATTTTCTCTTCATCAGTGCAGATCGGCATAATAACAGCCTTAACACCGGCAACATGCGGCGGAAGCACAAGTCCGTCGTTGTCCGAATGTGTCATTATAAGCGCGCCGATAAGACGCGTTGAAACACCCCAGCTTGTCGTGTAGGCGTATGTCATTTCGCCGTTCTGATCCTGAAACTGTATGTCAAAGGCTTTCGCGAAATTTTGTCCGAGATAGTGGCTTGTTCCCGCCTGCACGGCTTTGGTATCGCTCATCATCGCTTCGCAGGTATAGGTGTTGTCTGCACCAGGGAAACGTTCGCCGGCAGTTTTAACGCCGGCAACAACAGGAAGCGCCAAATCTTCGCGCATTATGCGTTCATAAACGCCGAGCATGCGCTCAGTTTCTTCAACCGCTTCTTCTTTCGTTGCATGAGCCGTGTGGCCTTCCTGCCAAAGAAATTCCGATGTGCGGAGGAAAAGGCGCGGACGTTTTTCCCAGCGGACAACGTTGCACCACTGGTTTATAAGCAGCGGCAGATCGCGCCAGGACTGTATCCATTTGCTGTACATATATCCGATAACCGTTTCGGAGGTAGGACGCACGATAAGAGGTTCTTCAAGCTCTTCGCCGCCGGCATGAGTTACAACCGCACATTCCGGGGCGAAGCCTTCAACGTGCTCAGCTTCTTTTGTGAGAAAGGACTGGGGTATGAACATCGGAAACTGCGCGTTGACGTGTCCCGTTTCCTTAAATGCCTTGTCAAAATGCTGCTGTATATTCTCCCATATTGAGTAGCCCGTAGGGCGCACAACCATGCAGCCGCGCACGGGAGCATAGTCAGCGAGCTCCGCCGCTTTTATTACGTCAAGATACCATTGAGAAAAATCTTTTTCCTTGGGTGTTATGTTCTTCGCCATTAGAAACTCCTCCAATCAGGTACGCAAGATATTTTAACACATAATTCAGCGCTTCGCACCTTGCACTTCTGATCTCACACTTCGCGTCGGCGTTTCGCGCCGCTGTATTCTCCCTACGGTTATCCGGCTGTTGTCTGTCAGCTGACGCCTTAAAAACCTTTTTTTGTTTTGCTCTCTGCACTCTGCACTTATTGTCGGTTACTTTAACGTATTATCATGTGATTGACTTTTGCAAAAAATATTTTATGATATATACAGGATTAAATCGGAGGTGTCCTGTTATGGCAGCCAACTGGAAAAATGAGTTCACAGATCAGCTTTGCGACTGCATAGCGGCTATAGAAACACGCGAAGAAGCATACAGATTTCTTGAGGACGTGGCAACCTATGCAGAAATAGAGGCTTTTGCCCAGAGACTGCAGGTAGCAAGTCTGCTTCTCAAAAAGATGTCATATCCTAAAATAGTCCAGCAGACAGGGGTAAGCACCGCAACGATCAGCCGCGTTAAAAAGTTTGTTGAGTACGGTACCGACGGCTATCAGGACGTTTTGAAAAAACTCGCGGACAAGAAATAAAAAATCAACGGCGCTGTGCGCCGTTTTTTTATTCTGCCAGACTTTTCAGTATAATTGCCCATGCGGCAAGGTCATCAATATCGCGCGGCGGAGTCCGCAGCGAGGTCGGGAACAGTTTCAGCAAGCCCTTGGGCGGGTGCAGTTTCCAGTACAATTTTCTGCCTTCAAGCGTTGTGCCGTATTCGTCAACAATCCGCACGGGGATTTTGTCTTTCAGCATTTTTTCAAGTTCTTTATGCGTTGTTCCGCTTCCGAGCAGGATTTCGTTCACTTCAATTTTCTCGGGCAGTCTGCCTTCACGGCACCATTTTTCAAGCGGCACAGAATTTCCCGTTTCAAGCGCGCGTACAAGTTCAGCGTAATTTTCCACAGGAACAACGGCAGAAAAAATCAAACTTCCGTCGTCTTCCGTCAGTGCTAAGCCTGTCTTGAATTTTCCCGGGTCAGCTGCGCATTTCATTTTGTCTGTCCTTCTTCGACCGATTCCCAGCGCGGATAGAGCCACATCCACTGTTCGGGATATTTTCTTATCCAGTCTGAGATGACTTCGTTGCAGCGGTCCATGCTTTTCTGCACGTCTTCGCCGAAACGTTTTCCGTCTTCGCCTTCAAATGCCGGCAGCAGATAAAAGTCGTAAATCCCGTCTTCTGCTTTAACACAGAAACCGGCAACAACTTTACAGTCAAATTTGTCAGCCAGTTTGGCAACCCCTGCCGGTGTGCTTGCCGGAATGCCGAGAAACGGCGACAGTATTCCTTTGTCTCTTGCGTCCTGGTCTATAGGCACCGCAATCAGTTCGCCTCTGCGGAGAAGCTGCATCATTTTTTTCAGGTCTGAATTTTTGTAAAGGACTTTTACTTTGCTGGCAACGCGAATTTCTTCAATGAGAGCCGTAATTCTTTCGTCCCGTTGTTCTGCGACAAGCCCGTTAATAGGATAGCCGTGTTTAGCAAACAGTGACGCGGCATATTCCCAGTTGCCCAAGTGCGCGGTTATAAACATTACGCCTTTGCCGCAGGCAAGTGCGTCGTCAAGGTTTTTTTCGCCGTGGACGCGCACAAGCCCGTCAAGTTTGCCAAGCATTATGGGCTGCCGCATAAATTCAACGGCTGCCGTGCCGAAATGCCTGTAGGACGCCTTGACAATTCTCGCGGCTTCTTCCGCACTGACACCCAGAGCTTTTGCGCAGCGTTTTTCGGCTGCCGCGACGCGTTTTTTTGAAAAGAATGCCACAAGCAGACCAATCCTGCCGCCAAGGGCACATGCCTGTTTGTGCGGCAGAGCGTAAATAATTTTTTTAACGACTTTAATAGCGCCCCATATCAAGGGTTGTTTTCGTGCCATTGTTACCTCTCTGTTTCAGCGATTAACATTTTTGCCGCCGCCTGACCTGTTTCGTACAGGCTGTTTCCTTCACAGTCTATAACCACAACAAGCGGCATCTGCTTAATTTTAAGTCTTAATACAGCTTCGGGTCCCAGTTCAGGCCACGCAATCGTTTCCGCTTCCGCCACGGAACTTTGAAGCAGAACGGCTGCCCCTCCCGCTGCTCCGAGATAAACTGCTTTGCGTTTTCTCATGGCTTCAACAACTTCGGCAGAACGTTTGCCTTTGCCGATCATAACACGCAGACCGCGTTCAAGAAGAAACGGCGTGTAACTGTCCATTCTTCCGGCTGTAGTGGGTCCTATTACTCCGATTATTTCCCCGGGCTTTACAGGCGCAGGACCTGCATAATATACTGCCGCTTCCGCTATTTCAAAGGGAGGTTTTTCGCCGTTTTTTATTGCCGCAACAATGCGTTCGTGTGCAGCGTCCCTTGCAACGTAAATTTCTCCCGTAAGCAAAATTTTGTCTCCGGCATGCAGCGCGGAAACAGCGGTATCGTCAAGAGGCAGAAATATTTCCTTAACCATCAGAGAACACCTCCGCCGCCCTGCCCACTATTGTTCCCTCCGCATGGCGGAGCGCATGACAGCATACGTTGACGGCAACGGGCAGACCCGCTATATGCGTCGGCAGGGCAATAATGTGGGCGTCAAGCACCGTAACCGTTCCGCCGTACCCTGCCGCGCCTATTCCGAGTTTGTTGCAGCGGCTGATTATTTCTTCTTCGAGTTTTGCATAACGTTCGTCTGTATTGCGTTTTCCTTCGGGTTTGAGCAAAGCTTTTTTTGCGGCAAGAGCTACTGTTTCAAAGTTTCCGCCTATTCCTATGCCAAGGACAATCGGAGGACAGGGATTTGCGCCGGCTTTTTCAACGGTTTCGGTAACGGCATTCAATACACCGCTTATACCGTCGGACGGTTTAAGCATAAACAGCCGGCTCATATTTTCGCTGCCCATGCCTTTGGGGCTGACTGTAATTTTTACGGAACTGCCGGGAACAATGCTGTAATGTATTACGGCAGGCGTGTTGTCTTTGCTGTTTTCTCTGTTGAACAGCGGGTCAAGATCAACCGATTTGCGCAGAAACCCTTTTTCGTAAGCCTCTCTCACGGCTTCGTTTAGGGTTTCCGTAATATCTCCGCCGGTGATATGCACGTCCTGCCCTATTTCGGCAAATATTACGGCGAGTCCGCAGTCCTGACACATCGGAAGCTGCTTTTCTTCCGCAAGCTCTGCGTTTTTCGCCAAATCCGCAAGAATTTCTCTGGCAAGCGGCATTTTTTCAGCTTCCCGCGCATTGCGAACAAGCTGTTTCATTCCTTCTGACAGCTGTATGTTGGCTTTCAGAAGCAGCGAAACGGCAAGGCTTTTTATTTCGTCGGCTTTTATTTCATAAATTTTGTTCATATACAAACCTTAGTGCATAAGAAGGGTAATCATTGCCCCTCCGGCTATGGTCGTCCCAATAACGCCGGCTACGTTGGGACCCATGGCGTGCATGAGTACGTATGATCCCGGGTATTCCTGCTGAACGACCTTCTGACAGACTCGGGCAGCCATCGGAACTGCTGAAACGCCGGCGGCGCCGATAACGGGGTTAATTTTTCTTCCCGACAGCACCTTAAGCAGCTGTCCGAACATAACGCCGCCAGCGGTGCTGAAAACAAACGCGACAAGACCAAGCGCAATAATTTTGAGCGTATCCATTCTGAGGAAGGATTCCGCCTGCATTGTAGCTCCGACAGAAATTCCGAGGAAAATCGTGGTGGCGTTCAATATTTCGTTCTGCGCCGCCTGGCTGAGACGCTCTGTTGCCCCGCTTTCACGCAGCAGATTTCCAAACATGAGAATCCCGATAAGAGGAACCGCTGCAGGAAGTATCAGTCCGCAGACAACGGTTGAAAGTATCGGGAACAGTATTCTTTCTGTTTTTGAAACAGGCTGGAGCTGTTCCATTTTAATTCCGCGGTCTTCTTTGGTCGTAAGAAGTTTTATAACGGGCGGCTGAATAAGCGGAACAAGCGACATATAGCTGTAAGCCGCAACAGCAACCGCAGGCAGTATATCCCTGCAAAGACGCTGGCATATATAGAAAGCAATGGGACCGTCGGCGCCTCCGATTATGCCTATACTCGCCGCTGCCGGAAGCGAAAATCCCATGCACACAGCGCCTACAAGAGCCACAAATACGCCGAGCTGGGCAGCTGCGCCGAGCAGGAAGGTGATAGGGTTGGCAAGCAGGGGACCAAAGTCCGTAAGCGCACCGATACCCATAAAAATCAGAATAGGATATATTTCATGGTCAAGTCCTATTTTGACGTAGTAAAGGAAACCGCCTTCGTCAATTATTCCGGAAAGCGGAAGGTTGACGAGAATGCAGCCGAAAGAAATCGGGATAAGAAGCAGCGGTTCAAAATCTTTTGCTATCGCAAGGTAGAGCAGGACAAAAGCAATGGCAAGCATTATCGCATTGCCCTGCGTTAACCCCGCCAGACCTGACTGTTTAATTATTCCGCGCAGCGCGGAAAGATACATTTCCATCTGCCTGTCCTTACGCTATAACAAGAAGCGCGTCTCCCGTGCTGACGCTGGCGCCTGTTTTGCAGACAATTTTCTGTACCGTTCCGTCAGCCGTTGCAAATATTTCGTTTTCCATTTTCATGGCTTCAAGAATTACTACAAGCTGCCCTGTTTTAACAGTATCGCCTTCGGCGACAAGAACCTTGAGAATTTTGCCCGGCATCGGAGCTTCTACTGCGCCGCTGATTTTCTCTGCTTGAGGTTCTGCTGATACTTGCGTTTCAACTGCTCTCGACGATTCAGGCTGTCTTATTGTCTGCACCGGCACTGCCTGAGGCTGTGCAGTTCCGTCTTCGACTGTTACGTCGTAGCTTTTGCCGTTAACTGTAATTTTGTAATTTTTTATCATATCCGTTCCTCCCCAAATATTTATCTTGCTGTTGTTCCGTTTTCTAAATTACGCAGTCTGTTCAGCCGTCCCCACATTGTTTTTTTCGGAGCGGCAGCCGCTGAAGGCCTGAAAGAAATAATTTTTGCGTCCTGCGAAACAAACTGCATAACAGCAGCGGAAACAACCGCCGCCAGTTCTGTATCGTCGTCTTTTTCAGGCTCTGCGGCAGGCAGGGTCCCACGCGTCCCAACGTTCTCAGCTGCCGCTTTTTTCTGTGCTGCTCTGTAACAGGCTTTGTGAAGCGACATCATTAAGAGCATAATAAAGCTAATCAGAATAAAAACTATGCTGAACGCTATCAGCGACATCAGTACGCCGCCCTGAACACCTGTAAAATATTCCGCCGTACTCATTTTGCGCCTAATTCGGCATTACGCCGTGCTTGCGCACCGGACGCTGCTCGTCTTTTGTTTCGTTGGCCGCAAGCGCCTGATAAACCATTGCGCGCGTTTCTTCCGGAAGAATTACGCTGTCAATGTGTCCGTGTTCGAGAGCCCTGTACGGATTTTCAAAAATACGCCTGTATTCCGCGATTTTCTCGTCGCGTACGGCAGCCTTGTTGTCAGCCGTTTCGATCTCATGTTTGAAAATAATTTTTGCAGCGCCCTCGGCGCCCATAACCGCAACGCGTGCTGTCGGCCAAGCCATAACGGCGTCGGCGCCGAGTTCCTTGCAGCACATAGCTATGTATGAACCGCCGTATGCCTTGCGCAGGATGACGGTGACCAGCGGAACGGTCGCCTCGGCGTACGCATAG
>JAUNNW010000015.1:8520-15771 GCA_030531285.1 Synergistaceae bacterium
GATGACGGTGATTTTTGGAACTGTTGCTTCGCTGTAAGCGTAAATCAGTTTCGCCCCGTGGCGGATTATGCCGCGCATTTCCTGTTCGCGTCCGGGCAAAAAACCCGGAACGTCAACAAAGGTAACGACAGGAATGTTGAACGCGTCACAGAAACGCACAAAACGTGCTGCTTTGTCCGCCGCGTCTATGTCTATACAGCCGGCAATCTCGCACGCCTGATTGGCAATTATTCCGACAGAACGTCCTCCAAGCCTTGCGAAGCCTGTAACTATATTCTTCGCGAACATCGGCTGCACTTCAAAAAATTCTCCGTTGTCAAAAACCGTTTCAATTACCCTGCGAACATCGTAGGGTGTGTTTGGGGCTACGGGAACCGCTTCGCGCAGCGACACGTCGGCTCGTGCCGTTGAATCGCCGGTTTCAACGTAAGGCGCTTCCTCCATGTTGTTCGACGGAATATAGCTGAGCAGTTTTCTTACCTGACTGAAACAGTCCTGTTCGTTTTCTGCATAAAAATGGGCACAGCCTGAAACGGAATTGTGTGCTGACGCTCCGCCTATTTCCTCCGAGGTTATGCTTTCGCCGGTTACGGCTTTGATAACCGCCGGACCTGTTATATGCATTACTCCGGTTTTGTTTATCATAAACACAAAATCGGTAAGAGCAGGGCTGTAAACCGCTCCTCCGGCGCAGGTTCCGGCTATAACAGACAGCTGCGGGATAATGCCGCTTGCTTTAACGTTTCTGAAAAATATTTTGCCAAAGCCGGACAGCGAGTCTATACCTTCCTGTATTCTAGCCCCGCCAGAATCGTTGATGCCGATGCACGGGGCTCCGTTTTTGAGCGCTAAATCCTGAATTTTGCAGATTTTGGCAGAATGCATTTCGCCAAGAGAACCGCCTATTACGGTAAAATCCTGTGCATACACGTACACAGTTCTGCCGTCAACTGTACCGCAGCCTGTTACGACGCCGTCGCCAGGGAAATATTTTTCCGACAGACCGAAATCGTGGCAGCGGTGTACGATAAACGCGTCAATTTCGACAAAGCTGCCTTCGTCAAGCAGGAGCGCTATTCTTTCCCGCGCTGTCAGTTTGCCTTTGGAATGTTGAAAATCAACGGCTTTCTGACCGCCTCCTGCCTCAATGAGCGCACGCTTTTCCAAAAGCTCGCTGCACAGCTCGTTTATACTTCTTTCACCCATACAGGCACCCCCTATATAATATGCTTCGTTATTTTTTACACAAATGCAGCAGATAAATTTTACGCCGCTGCGTTACGCTGTCATTTCTTGGTTATTTCGTTTATTTCCATATCAGGAAGACATTTTATGACAAGCTGTTTCAGCTCTTTTCTCTGCCAGCTCGGAAAATCAAGTTTCCACACCTTTTCTCCGTTGTCAAAGTATGCTGTCAGATTATCTTTTTCTGTAACAAACGACACAAGCAACAAATCTTCCCACGGCATCAGCGTATCCTGTCTGCCTGACCAGCTGCGCACGGACTGCACTATTCCTTCATCCGCAATAAAGAAGCGCTTGCTGAAATTTGACGCAAAAAGGACAACGCCGCCCATTACAAATGCCGCGAGTGTCGTTTTGAGGCTTTCACGGCTGTATGCGGCATAAGCAGAATAGCCGATGAGATATACTCCGAACACGGCATATATTACCGACCTGCTCATATTTTTTGTTTTTGCCTGCTCCGTATCCAATATGGGCGTATAATGCATACACCAATCCCTCCCGCATAAAACCGATATTATTATATTACAAAAATGCCAATTTTATTCCGTCAGAATTAATTTTATACCGTGTACTTGCAAAATACAAGATTTAGAGTACAATACCCCCTGTAACGCAGTTCAAAATTCTTCCTCAAGGAGGTTTTCAGGATGGCAAAGGCACATGTTGATCAGGATGCCTGCGTGGGATGCGAAGCCTGCGCCGGTGTCTGCCCGGTATCGGCAATCAGTATCGAAGACGGCAAATCACGCGTTGATACTGACACCTGCGTCGAATGCGGAGCCTGTGTTTCAACCTGCCCGGTTGGCGCAATCTCCCAGGAAGACTAATAAACAGAAAAAACAGGGCCGCAAGGCTCTGTTTTTTTCTTCTAATTTTTATATTTTAGTTCATTTTCCAGCAGTGGTTTAACGGTCCATTGCCCTTTCCCAAATTCAAACGTGCCGAAAGAGCGCCTGAAACGTACTCTTTCGCCGTTTGCACACTTTCGCGCAGTTCAAGACCCTTTGCAAGTCCGCAGGCAATCGCTGAGGACAGCGTACAGCCTGTGCCGTGAGTATTGGGATTGTCTATTTTCTCCGCTTCAAACCAGTACACTCCGCCTTTTGCAGTATAAAGCAGATCATCGGATTTTCCGTCAAGATGCCCGCCTTTAAGAAGTACGTTAGTTCCGTTTGAACGCACAAGAATTTCCGCCGCATTCAGCATATCGTCCTTTGACGCTATTTTCAAGCCGCAGAGTATCTCTGCCTCCGGAATATTCGGCGTAATCAGCAGTGCTGACGGCAGAATTAAGTCTGTAAGGCTGCGCTCGGCATCTGAGACAAGAAGCCGGCATCCGCTTGTAGAAACCATAACAGGGTCGGCTACGATGTTACAGGCTTTGTACTCCGTAAGTTTTTGTGCAACAACACGGATAATTTCAGCATTGGACAGCATGCCTATTTTCAGCGCGTCAGGACGTATGTCGCTGAAAACAGCGTCAAACTGCTGTTCCACAAACTCAGGAGACGCATCATAAATGGCGCAGACTCCGGTGGTATTCTGCGCCGTAAGAGAAGTAACAACGCTCATTCCGTAGACTCCTAACGCTGTCATTGTTTTCAAATCAGCCTGAATTCCGGCTCCCCCGCTGCAGTCTGAACCGGCAACAGTAAGTACTTTCTTCATCTTGTCTGACCGTAATTTTTCTGCATGGCGCTGTACTGTTCAGTAACAACCTTGTTATCAAGAGCAACAGCCCCGCCCAAAAGCTGTGACAAAACGTAAATTTTCGCAGTTTCTTCAAGAATTTCGCAGCGCAGCAAGGCCTCTTCCGGAGTTACACCGACACAGAGCGCACCGTGATTTGCGAGCAAAACGCCAAAGCCTCCGCCGAGCGCTGAAAGCACGTTACGCGCAAGTTCCGGGCTTCCTGCGGGCGCATATTCGGCACACGGCACTGCACAGCCGAAAAACGCCGTGACATTGTCCGTAATAACAGGAATATCTTTTCTCGCAGAGGCAACCGCTGAAGCATATACAGAATGGACGTGGACAACTGCGCTCACGTCATTTCTGTTTTTGAGGATAAGTCCATGCATCTCTTTTTCTATTGACGGTTTTCTGTCTCCTGAAATCTGCCGCAGCATAAAATCCATTTCCGGCAAATCTTCAGGGACAAGACTTTCGTAAGCCATGCCGCTTGGAGTAATCAAAAAACCGTGGTCAGTTCTTGCGGAAATGTTGCCTGATGTTCCGCGGACAAGGCCGCTGCGTCTCATTTCAAGCGCTGCAGAGATTATTTTTTCCCTTAGTCCGTTCATTTTTCAGCCTTCTCTATTTTCCTGACAAACAGGGCAACACCGAGATTTGCGATGCCGAGGCAGATATAAATATGCACAACTGTGGCGCTGCAGGCAAGAAGAATCATACTGAACGCCGCCGAAAGCACCATTCCAAATGAATCGGTTACGTTAAGACATGCGACAGCCCTTGCCATCTCAGCTTTGGGCGTCTTGTCCTGCATAAGGGCATACATTGGGACATTGTAAAGTCCTCCGCACAGCGTCATTAAAAGAAGCATACCCATAACCGCGCACGCCGCAGGAGCTTTTACAAAGTCCACCACGCCGACAAGCACCGGATAATGCGGCACAAAACGGCAGACAAAGGCAAGCGCAAAAATTGAAAGACTCATACCTAAACATGCAAGCGGAACAAAACGCGTTGAGACCTCGCCTTTAAGAAATCTGTTGCAAAGCATTGACCCAAGACCAACACCGACAGAAAAAATAACTATGAAAAGCGTTGAGACCTGCTCGTTGGCACCGACAATATTTTTTGCAAAATTCGGGCACTGTGCAAGAAAAACCGCGCCGACAAACCAAAACCAGCTGATGCCGAGTATCGAACGGAAAACAGCTTTGTTCTTCTTAGTATTCTTTACAATCTGCCACGTTGCCGAAAAAATATTCCAGTCAAGTTTCAACTCCGGCTGCGAAGATGGCGCCGGAGGAATGAAAAGGCATGCAATCCAGCCAAGCAAAGCAGTAGAGAGAATCGCAGCTGAAATAAAAACGTGTCCAGACTCGCGAAGCACAAGCAATCCGCCTGCAATTGTACCAAGAAGGATTGATATAAAAGTTCCGGCGCTGACAAGCCCGTTGCCCGCGACAAGTTCGTTTTCGTTTAGGTGCTGCGGAAGAATACTGTACTTGATGGGGCCAAAAAATGCCGAATGGGTCCCCATGCAAAACAATAGAATTATCAGCCACCACATCTTGTTGTAAGAGAAGGCGATCGAAGCAAAAATCATAATTACGATTTCAGCAATCTTTATAATTTTTATCAAAATAGTTTTGTCATACTTGTCTGCAAGCTGACCGGCAAACGCCGAAAAAATAATCATAGGCAGTACAAACATTCCCGCAACCGCGGTTATAAGCACCTGACCGTTTACGCCGTACTCATCGGCAAGCCGGTAGGTAATAAGAATAACAAGCGCGTTTTTGAAAAGATTGTCATTGAAGGCCGCAAGAAACTGCGTAATAAACATAGGCAGGAAACTGCGTTTCTTCAAAAGTCTGAACTGTGAAGAATAATTCATTTGTAACCCCTTATTTTGAAACGTCTGAAACGGAAATTCCGCGGGTATGCTCTGTTTTAACCCATGTGCTTTGATCCTTCGCAAGGAAAGCCGCCCTGAAAAGAAGCGGTATCCACGTAAGACCGAACCAGAAATAGGCGAATGTATCTTTTACGTAGCGCAGCGTGAACTTTTTCTCGCGCATCGAAGGACCTGTAATCGCGCAGATAACGCAGAAAACAATCATGCTGACGATCGGAAAAGCAAAGAACCAAAGCCATGACGCAGTGTCATGCGGCGTGCCTCTCGACATCGTCGGAAAGAGAATAAGATTGTTAACAAGCGTATAAGCCATACCTGCAAACAGAATAATTATGCCAAGGCAGGATTTGACAGGGGCAAGCAGATAAAGGAAAAGGTCAAGATACTGCAGTCTGCCGGTACCAAAAAACGCTCTGAGCGAATCCTTGCCGTAATGCCAGAAAACCCAGTAATGACCCTGCATCCAGCGTGTTCTCTGTTTGATTGAAATTTTTAAATCCTGCGGCTTTTCATCGTAAATCACAGCTGCGTTGTTCCAATGCACGCGGCTGCCGGAAAGGATAAGCCTCGTAGACATCTCAAGGTCTTCTGTAAGACTCTCCAGATTCCAGCCAATTCTCTCAAGCGTTGCAGCTCGGATTACAAGACCGGTGCCGCCAAGCGTGCAGGAAAGCCCCCAAAGTCCCCTCGCAAGCTGCCAAAAACGGTTTGAAAACCAGTAGGCAAGCGCGTAGGAACGGGTTAGCCAGTTGTCATCGGGGTTTTTGACATCAAGAACGCCCTGAATTGCTTCTGCTTCAGGATGCAGTTCCATGTAGTCGTTCATGTACATAAGGAAATTTTTGTCGGCGAGGTTGTCTGCGTCAAACATAACAAGCGCGTCGTACTCCGCCAAAGGAATCTGCGTCAGCGCCCAGCGAACGTTCCACGTTTTGCCGTTGTGTTCAAGGTCACAGCGTTCAAGGGCAGTCGCACCGCTCGCGCGGACAACGTCTACAGTTCCGTCAGAGCAGTTATCGCACGAAGCAAAGACTTTGTAACAGTTCTTCGGGTAATTCTGCTCCGCAAGACTTGTCATAAGAGGTCCTATAACTTTTTCTTCGTTATGAGCGGGAACAAGCACCGCAAAGCGGCGGAAACGCTTCGCCGAAGGCATTGCTGCCTGCTGTCCGAAACCCTTGAGACTTACAATAATCTGATATATGCCGTCAACCGTAAGAAGGAAGATGAGCAGATAAAGGATAAACTGAATTATCCACCACATAATCCATATAGCGTAATAAAAAACTTCGTTGTGTTCCATAACAGGCTGCCTCCCCTGACAGGCTTGCGCAATCCGGCGCCGAAAACTGACTGTTTATTATATAACTTATTGCGTAATTTTACAAAAAAGCTGCAGGTTATCCCTGCAGCCAAATTGCACGACAGTTACATCAAGTCCTTAATTTCTTCGTATATACCTCTGATTGCCGCTTCGTAATTTTCGGCGTCAATGCCGAAAATCATGTTCAGCTCACTCGGCCCCTGATCTATCATTCTTATGTTAATATCTGATTTAGATATTGCAGAGCAAATTTTCGCGGCAACGCCCTTTGCCGATGCCATTCTGTGTCCGACAACCGCTATCAGGGCAATTCCGTCTTCCGTACTGATGTTATCCGGTTTCAATTCATTTTGTATCGTTTCAATGACTTTTTCGCGTACGGGATTAAAGCCCTCGGTGCCGACGACAACTGACATCGTATCTATGCCTGACGGCACATGTTCAAAAGATACGCCGTTGTCTGCAAAAATTTTCAAAAGCGCGGCTCCGAAGCCAGTTTCGGCGTTCATCATTGCCTTTTCGACCAAAATCGTGCTGAAACCTTTGCGTCCGGCTATTCCGGTTATCATGTGCCGTTTTGCGCCCTTTGGCAGCTCGGATACTATCATCGTCCCTTCAGCTTTCGGACAGTTTGTGTTGCGTATATTGATTGGTATTCCAGCCTTGCGTACGGGAAATACAGCGTCTTCGTGCAGCACCGACGCACCCATATAGGACAGCTCGCGGAGTTCACTGTAGGTTATGCGGCTGATTACTCTGGGATTTTTGACAATTCTCGGGTCAGCGGCAAATACGCCGGATACGTCCGTCCAGTTTTCGTATATGTCCGCAGACACAGCTCTCGCAACTATTGAGCCTGTTACGTCAGAGCCTCCGCGCGAAAATGTTTTTATAGTGCCGTCAGCTTTTGCGCCGTAAAAACCGGGAATTACCGCGTATTCAACACCTTTAAGCCGCTGCTCAAGCAGCAGGTTGCTTTCCTCCTGCATATATTTTCCGTTTTCGTCAAACAGGACGCAGTCCGCGGCTTCGACAAATTCAAAACCAAGATATTTTGCGAGTATCTTTGAGT
>JAUNNW010000136.1 GCA_030531285.1 Synergistaceae bacterium
TGCCGCGCAGTGTTTTCCGCGGAGTGCGGATAATAAGCGGGACAGTCTGCTCGCTGCACCATACGGCAGCTTGTTCTAAATCCCTGTTCAGGAAGCGCGAAAGGTCATTCCTGTCCCAGCGCGGTATCGCCGTATGGTCGCCGTAGACGGCTATGACTGATTTTTCCAGCAGACCGTTTTTTCTGAGAGCAGCAATAAATTCGCCGAAACAGGCATCAAAATAGTGTATTGAAAGCAGATAATTGCCAAGCAGCGTCCCCTTGAAACTTCCGGTGTCCAGCTTCGTCTGCTGCGGTATCTCCTTCCAGTCGTACGGATAATGGCTTGTAAGCGTTACAAGAAACGCGTAGAACGGCTGACTGTTTTTTGAAAGAATATCGGCAGTCTGTCTGAAAAAGCTTCTGTCGCTTAACCCCAAACCTATTATCTCGTCCAGGTCGAATTCATTTTTGCTTACAAAACGTTTAAATCCCAGCCTCGGATAAATAGCCTGCCTGTTCCAAAAGCCCGGTCTGTCTCCATGCAAAGCAAGCGTGTCATAACCATTTTCCGCAAGCGTTTTCGGCATGGCTTCAAAATCGTTTCTCGCAAAGCGGATATACGCGACTCCCGACTGCGCCGGATAAAACCCCGTATTCGCAAGAAACTCCGCATCCGCGCTGTTTCCCGCCGCAGTCTGATTGTAGATACGGGTGAAATAGTAGGCTTCCTTTACAAAGCGGTTGAGGTTCGGAGTAATTTCCTGACCGTTAATTTTCCTGTTAATCACAAAATTTTGCAGCGATTCCGTCTGAACAATTATAAGATTTGCGCCCTTTGCCTGACCGAAATATATTTCGCTGACATTTCCGGCAGCCCGCTTTTCAAACCATTGTTCAATCTTTTCCGCTTCTTCATCGGATATTTTTCCTTTGAAACAGCAGTCGCGCAGAGTGTTTTTGGCATCGTTCACGTGATAAACGGCAAGCCCTGCACCGCTGCTGACAGCCGGCTTGTCCCATGTCGCTTTAAGAACACCGGGGACCTGGCGATTGTAACTTTCAAACCTGTACCATACGGCAGAAAATCCGGCAGCAGCAAGCAGCAGCGTGAACACTGTCCTGCGCGTTGATATTTTTTTGAATTCGGTATGAAAAACAAGCCAAAGCAGCAGAGGAAAATCAGCGAAATAAAGCAGATCCGAAATGCCGAAAAGCGCGAAAACACTGTCAGAAACCTCACCTACCTGTGTTGAAAGCCCCAAATTTATAAACGAAAAAAGGTCGGAATAATAACGTATAAAGAGAAGGTCGGTAATAACAAGCGCTGTCAGTGCAAAATCCCAAAGCAGAACGAAATGCTTTCTGCTTTTACGCGGCAGAAGAGAAAGCAGCGCAAAACTTGCGGCAAAAAATCCGAACGATGCGGCGACCGAGGCAGTTTTTCTTGACAGGCACGAAGAAATTTCAAGCTCAGCAAACCAAAATTTGACAAACACTGACAGCGCCGCGAATGTGTAAAAAACAAATTCGCTGCCGCAGACTGCCTTAATTTTCGATTTCAGGACATCACGCTTCATCACATTTCTCCCCGCAATATTACCGTATTATTATAACACGGACTGCGTTAGGCTGCCTCCTCCGCACTTTTGAAATATGTTAGAATATTGCCGGAATATAATGTGGAGGTATCAGTATGGACAGATACGGAAAAATTGACGACAGACTGCTCGGAGAACTGAAAGCGGCTGTCGGAGAGAATAATGTTTTTACGGATACGGCAAAACTTGCTGAATATTCGCATGATGAAGTTCCCGCTAATTCCTATGACAGAGAGTATATCGCAGAAGCGCTTGTATTTCCTGAAAACACCGAGCAGGTTTCGGCTGTCGTAAAGCTCGCGGCGCAGCACAACATTCCCGTTACCTGCCGCGGCGCAGGAACAGGTTTATCAGGAGGCGCAGTGCCTGCTTTCGGCGGCGTTATCCTCTGTTTTGAAAAAATGAACCGGATAATTGAGCTCGATGAAGCAAATTTCACGATAACAGTCGAAACCGGCGTCATAACCGATGAAATTGTCAACCTTGCAAGAGAGCATGGGCTTCTCTACGCCGGAGACCCGTGCAGCGGGGACAAATCACAGATAGGCGGCAACATAGCGGAAAACGCAGGCGGCAACAAGGTCGTGAAATACGGAGCAACAGGCGCTCAGCTGCTTGCCCTTGAAGCCGTGCTTGCTGACGGCACTGTAACGTGGTTCGGCGGAAAACGCAGAAAAGACGTTACCGGTTTTGATTTCGTACACCTTCTCGCAGGTTCTGAAGGAACACTGGCAATTATAACAAAAGCTGTGCTTAAGCTGCTTCCGCTGCCAAAATATTCGGCGGATTTGCTTGCGGAATTTGCAGATGCAGACAGTGCAATGGCTCTTGTTCCGAAAATCATTGCCGAAGCAGGGCTTATCCCCGTTTCAATTGAGTTCATGGACAGAAATTCTCTTTCCTTTGTATCAAAATATTTAAAGCGGGAAGTCCCCGCTTGCAGTGCCGGCGCCGCTCTGATTATCCAGCTTGAAGGCAGCGATGCCGCAACTCTGGAAAAAGACTGCAAAAAAACAGCTGAAACAGCCGTAAAATACGGAGCGCAAAAAATCCGTACTGCAAAAACAGATGCTGAAAAAGAAAATCTTTGGACAGCAAGAAAATCAATCGCTGATTCAATAGCGAAACTGTGCGAAAATTACGTAAAAGAAGACCTTGTCGTGCCTGCGGACAAGGTTCCGGCGCTGCTTTTATCAATTGAAAAAGCATGCGCAAAATACGGGCTTGAATCTTCGGTCTACGGGCATGCAGGAGACGGAAATATGCACTGCACTCTCATAGCGGGAAACAAAAAAAACTGGAAGGACTTGCTCCATCAGGCGCAGGAAGAAATTTACGCCGACACAAAAAAATTTGGCGGGACACTTTCAGGCGAACACGGCATAGGACTCAAGCGCAGAGAGTACATAAAATATTTCCTTGACGACGCTCAGATAGAACTGATAAAACGCGTCAAACTCGCCTTTGACCCGCAAAATATATTAAACCCGGGCAAAATCGTTGAATGGGAGTAAATGCAGACAAATGGGCCCCGAAGCACGCAAAAAACTGCTGAAACGATATAACGGACACTGCGCCTACTGCGGATGTGAACTGACCGAAGAAACAATGACAGTCGATCATTTCATACCGCGTTCAAAACTG
>JAUNNW010000137.1 GCA_030531285.1 Synergistaceae bacterium
CGCGATTTCAAAAACGGCAAAGAAATTGTCGTTACCCGCAACGACCTTAAGCTTACCTGGTTTATATATCCGCAGATTAAGTCTTACGTTGAAATGCCTGCATACGGCACTTTTGCAAATTTCAATATGCCGGACGAAAACGCTGATACAGGAAATTTAATGCGCAAATTCCTAAAACATGATGAACGCGACAGCTTCCGTATGAAAAAATACCTGGTAACTGTAAAATACCCTGACTACAACACCGAAGACAGCTATTACGAATGGACGCGCAGCGATTTTCCGATTCCTGTAAGAACAGAATCGCTTGACGGGAAAAACTGGACTGAATATACAAAAATCAGCAGAGGTCCGATTGACTACTCGGTGTTTGATAAGCCGAAACGTTATAAAAAAATTTCAGCCGAAGACGCAGAAAAACTTTTGACAGATTACTGCGCAATACATCCTGATACTGTAAAGCAAAAAAAACAGAAAAAAGCTTTACACAATCATCGAAAAACTAACACAAAAACTGACGGAACAACTGAAGACTCACAGAATCAATCCGTTCAGGAAAACCAATTTGGCACAATCAATACGCCGAAGCAATAACACAATAACAAAAAAGACCGTCCTTACGGACGGTCTTTTTACAGCTTAATAAAACTTTTTATTCTACCGAGCAGTCTTTCGTTGTCTGGGCAACATCAAGCGCAATTCCGGGGCCCATAGTCGTTGCGATTGAAATACCCTTAATATAGGTACCCTTGACTGATGCCGGACGTGCCTTAATAATTGCGCGAAGGAACGCCTTAACATTTGCGTCAAGATTTTCGACAGGGAAAGACATTTTGCCTATTGCATTATGAACAATGGCTGTTTTGTCAACACGGAATTCGACACGGCCTGCCTTGATTTCCTTTACAGTCTGAGCAACATCGAACGTTACTGTACCGGCTTTCGCTGAAGGCATAAGCCCACGGGGGCCAAGAACCTTACCAAGTTTGCCGGCAAACTTCATAATATCCGGTGTGGCTATGAGAGCATCAAAATCAATTTTGCCCTGACCGATTTCAGCGATCAAATCTTCGCCGCCGACGAGGTCCGCGCCAGCTTCCTGTGCTTCCTTCTGCTTGTCGCCGAGCGCTATAACTGCAACTCTTTTTGTGTGGCCTGTACCAAACGGAAGGGCGACGGTGCTGCGCACCTGCTGGTCTGCATGACGGGGGTCAACGCCGAGACGAACATGTATTTCAAGAGTTTCGTCAAATTTTGCCGTTGCGATCTCTTTCGCTGCTGCGAGTGCCTCTGAAATCGTATATTCTTTTGTGTTGTCTACTTTTCCTTTTGCTGCTGCAAAACGTTTTCCAATCTTTGACATTTGTTATACCTCCTTGTGGTAATTGCGGGAGCGTCTACTCTCTTCCACTATGCCGCAGATATATTATCTTGCGACTTCAATACCCATTGAACGGGCTGTACCCTCAACCATTTTCATGGCTGCTTCGATATCGTTCGCATTGAGGTCAGGCATTTTAATTTTTGCGATCTCCTCAACCTGTGCCTTAGTGATTCTGCCAACCTTATTTTTGTTGGGAACTGCAGAACCCTTGTCCTTCTTTGCGGCTTTCTTGATAAGAACGCTCGCAGGCGGAGTTTTGAGAACAAACGTAAAGCTTCTGTCCGCATAAACCGTAATAACCGTCGGAATAATCATTCCGGGCTGATTTGCAGTCTTTGCGTTAAAAGCTTTAACAAACTCCATAATGTTGATGCCGCGCTGACCAAGCGCAGGACCTACAGGCGGCGCCGGTGTGGCTTTGCCGGCAGGAAGCTGAAGCTTCAGCTGGTCGATGACTTTCTTTGCCATTTCTTTTCCTCCTATATTTTTAAGCCCGTAAGGGCAGAGTTTCAAACGTGACGTACACAACAACATCGGCAATATATGCCGTTGTCATTGAAAACACAAAAAGTTTTATATTCTCTCAAGATCGACGTAGTCTGCTTCAGCCTCAGTTTCGCGGCCGAAAATCTCCACCAGATACTTGATTTTTGCTTTATCCTCGTCAATGCTGACGACAGGCCCTGCCATATTGGCAAAAGGTCCCGTTTTCGCCTGAACCATATCACCGACAGAAAACTTAATTTCCATTTTAGGCTTCTCTGCCGGAGCAATTTTGTTCAAAATATCTTCGGCTTCCTTTGGAGTAAGCGGAATCGGGTGATTTCCTGAACCTACGAAACCTGAAACGCCAGGCGTGTGACGGACACAGAACCACGTCTGCTCATCAAGTGCCATATTGACAAGAAGATAACTCGGAAAAAGTTTAACCTTTTTCTGTATTGTTTTCCCGTCCTTGATATAGGTCTTCATCTGCTCCGGAATACGAATATCAGTGATTCTGTCACTAACCTCAAGCTTTGTAATACGCTCTTTAAGGCTTTCGACAACTTTTTTTTCGTATCCTGAATAGGTCTGGACTATATACCAGCGATGTTCGTTTGTATTACCGTAAAAATCGCTCATCTAAAAGAGAGGGCGTCCGCCCTCTTCACCTCCGTACTGCCGGCAAGAGATCAAACTACTTGATTATGTGCGTTACAACAGCTGTAAGAAGTGCGTCACACAGACCGAGATAGGCTGCTACAAGAAGCGATACAAAGACAACGACCAGTGTCATGTACCAAAGCATACGTTTCGTCGGCCACGTGACCTTCTTCATTTCAGCTCTTGATTCTTTTATAAAGCCGAGGGCACTCATATACCTCGACCTCCTCTGTTAAAAAATAAATGGCAGGCCCGGAAGGACTCGAACCCTCAACTTTCGCATTTGGAGTGCGATGCTCTACCAATTGAACTACGGACCTGCATGCGTGGGCTATTTTACACTATTTGCATTCTTTGTGCAAGGTGTGTTTGCCGCATTTCGGGCAGAATTTACTCTTTTCAAGCTTCTTTGTTGCTTTTTTCTTATTGACAAGCGTCACGTAATTGCGGTCTTTGCATTCCGTGCACTGAAGTCCTACTATATCAGCCATTATTCTTCCTCCAGTCCTCAAAAATAAAAGGAGCGGCTGCGGCATACAGCCGCTCCATAAATTTGCTTAATTATTCGATAATTGAAGTAACGACGCCGGCGCCGACCGTATGGCCGCCTTCGCGTACTGCAAAACGAAGTC
>JAUNNW010000016.1:0-5871 GCA_030531285.1 Synergistaceae bacterium
AACTTCCGTTTTTCGGATAAACTTTGCCGTTCTCCGGCAGCAGATTTGCAGTCGGAAAACCTATAAGTCGACCTCGCTGCCCGCCTGTAACAACTTCTCCTGACAAGTAATAAGGAACTCCCAGCAGTTCGTCAGCTTCTTTAATTTTTCCTTCGCACACAAGTTTTCTTATCCGTGTAGAACTGACGCTGCTTCCATTGAATTCCAGCGTTTTTACAAATGAAAACGCCATATTGTTTTCCGCACAGTAATCTTTGATAAACGATGTATCACCGCTGCGTCCCGCTCCGAAACGAAAATCTTCGCCGACGACAATGCCGTCTGCTCCGTATTTTTCCTTCACAAACTGCATGAATTCGTCCGGTGCAAGCCCGGCAAGTTCTTTTGTGAACGGAATTTTTACAAGCTTAGGTATGTTAACCAGTTTAGCGTAAAAATCACGCTCTGAGTCCGTAAACAGCTGCTTGAAATTATCTTTGGATAAAAGCTGCTGCGGGTTGCGGTCAAAGGTCAAAACGCCCCATCTGCTGTTTTTGGCTTCTGCCATACTCCGTGCAGTTTTAAGCAGTTCGCAGTGTCCTGTATGAAAACCGTCAAATGCGCCGATGGCGTAAATCATAATTCTTCACCGAGATACAGATTGATTGACGGGTGCAGCATTACGCTTCCGTTTTCGGTCACAAAACCGCAGACAGAAAAATAGCTTCCGGCAGCAAGCAGCACGTCTTCGCCGAAATAATTTTCGGTTTTTCCCCTGCTTCTGACAGACAGCAGGTCCAACGGAACGTTTTGTCCCAACGCAAGTTTTTTTTCTGCTTTTTCGTCTCCCGCGTACATTGGCAGTACGTCAGAAATAACCGAAAGTTCAAGCAGTTCAGCATATATGTCGTCAGCCGTCATTGTTTCTATTTTGGAGAAATCAACCGCATTATCTAAATTGAAAGGTCCGGCGGATTTTCTTTCCAGCCTGCATATATGCCCTGCCGTACCGAGAACGCGGGCGATGTCCCTGCCGAAGCTTCTCACGTAGGTGCCCTTTTGGCAGTATATTTCAAAAGAAAGTTTTCCGTCCGAAGATATGTCTGTTGTCCTTAGTACCTTTTCAAAATATACAGGTTTGGGAGCTATTTTTACTTCCTGTCCGTTGCGGCTCAATTCGTGCGCCCTCTGTCCGTTGACGTGAACTGCGGAAACGTTTGGGGGCGTCTGCAGGCGCCAGCCGGAAAATTCCGATATTGCATCGTCAACATCAGTAACAGACAAATGTCTCCACTCTGCTTCACGAATAACGTTCCCGGACGCGTCGTCAGTATTAGTTTCGCTTCCGAGCTGAAGCGTCGCTGCATAGCATTTCGGAAATCCCATTACGATATTGCTGAGCCTCGTGGCTGCGCCTGTCAGCATAACAAGAACACCGGAAGCCGTGGAATCAAGCGTGCCGCCGTGTCCCACCCTTGCTTTTTTTCCAAGCTTGCGGCGTACAATTTCCACGCAGTGCGTACTGCGTTCCCCAAACGGCTTATTTATTACAAGAAAGCCCGATTTCGGCATATTTCGTTACCTGTTTTTTGAGTTCTGCAATTACCTTGTCAATACTGCCGCACAGTTTAGCGCCTGCTGCCTGATCGTGTCCGCCGCCGCCGTAAAACGCCGCGATATCGCGGGCAGCATACGGCTGTTTGGTTCTTACGCTGAGCTTGAGCGTACCGTCAAATTCAGAGACAAACAGCGCTATTTTAACGCCCTTAATGCGAAGCAGCTGATTGACAAGATTTTCCGTAACGCTTGGGGCGGAATGAAGTTCCTCAAAATCGGAAGCCGAAAGATGCAGCATAGCCGCAGTACCATCCGCAAACAACTCGGAGCCTTCCATTGCCCTTCCCCAGAGTTTCAGGGCTTCGTGCGTCATTGACTCATTCAAACAGCTGTCGATTTCATTCGGCTTCGCGCCTGCCTGCATCAGAATACGCGCAATTTCATGGCTGCGCTGAGTCACCGAAGAAAAACGGAAACTGCCGTTGTCCGTTGCAAGCGCTGTATAAAGGCACACCGCTTCGTCAACGCTTATGTCAAAATTATCGTGCATAAGTTCCGCTACAATTTCAGCCGATGCCGAAGCCTCCGGACAGACGAGATTGATTTTGCAAAATTTTTCATTGTCCACATGATGATCCATCGCAACGCTGTCGTGCAGCGGCAAAATTGTTTCCAAGCCTTCTATTGACCTGTTTTTTGTACTTGTATCAACGACTATAAGCAAAGACTCTGGCAACACGTCATTTGCCGAAAGCTGCCTGTATTCTCCGCTGTACGGGAGAAAAAGATATTTGTCAGGAACGGCATCCCTGCCGCCTGAGACGACCTTTTTTTTCATGCGCTTGCCAAGCGAAAAGAGCGCAAGGGCGCAGCCGAGCGTATCCCCGTCAGGTTTTTCGTGGCAGAGAATCGTCCAGCTGTCGTATTCTTTCAGTTTCCGTACAATATTCTCAGTCTTCATCTTCCTCAGATTTCGTTTCGGACGATTTAATGATTTCAGCGTCAAGCTTTGCTACTCTGTCAAGCAGTTCGTCCATTTTTCTCGCTTCGGCTTCTGAATTGTCATACACAAAAGTCAGATGCGGAATAGTGCGCAGGTGCATTTCCCTGCCGAGTATTCCGCGAAGCTGTCCTGCGACAGATTCCAGCGCTTTCTGCACCGTGCCCCTGACGTGTTCGTCAAGCAGAGTGTAATAAACCTTTGCGTAGCCCAAATCGGAAGACACGTCAACCGCCGTTATAATCGCCTCGGAGACGTGTTCCTTTTTTATGCGCAGCTGAAGCAGGTCGGATATACTGCGCTGGAATTCTTTGTTTATTCTTCCCATACGGTATGAACGCATAGCAGACTCCCGCAGTTAATCGAGTGTTCTCTTTTCTTTAAGAATTTCAAAAGATTCGACGATGTCGCCGACCCTGAAATCCTGGAATTTGGCAAAGCTGAGACCGCATTCGTTTCCCGCCTTGACCTCTCTCGCGTCGTCCTTGAAATGCTTCAGGCTCGCAAGCTCGCCCGTCCAGAAGACAACTCCGTCGCGGATAAGGCGCACGCTTCCGCGTTTCACCGAACCTTCAAGAACACGGCAGCCTGCGATGTTTCCAACCTTCGGAACTCTGATAATATCGCGGATTTCAGCCTGTCCGAGCGTGTTTTCCCTGATTTCAGGCGCAAGCATACCCTCCATGGCTGCTTTAACGTCGTCAAGCATATCGTAAATTACCTGATAAAGTCTTACCTGAATACCTTCGGTTTCGGCAATCTTCTTCGCGTTGCTGTCAGGTCTGACGTTGAAGCCTATAATAACGGCATTCGAGGCGGCGGCAAGCATAACGTCCGATTCTGAAATGCGTCCGACGCCTTCATGAACAATATTTACGCTGACGGCTTCGGTGCTCATTTTTACAAGCGAGGCATGGAAAGCTTCGAGCGAACCCTGAACGTCGGTTTTAAGAACTATGTGCAGCTGCGGGGTTTCTCCTCCCTGCATTTTGTCATAAAGCTCTTCAAGGGTAACTCTCTTGGCTTTTACAGACATCTGCTCCCTGCGTTCAACCTCTTTCTGCGACATAAAATCGCGGGCTTCGCGCTCTGACGGGAACGTCTTGAAAATTTCACCCGGCTGCGGAACGTTTTCAAGTCCGAGAATTTCAACAGGCATGCTCGGTCCGGCACTGCTGACCATATTGCCCTTGTCGTCAAGCATTGCCCTGATTTTGCCCCAGGCAGTATCCGTGTATATAATGTCTCCGCGTTTGAGCGTTCCGTTCTGAACTATAACCGTTGCGACCGGTCCCTTGCCCTTGTCAAGATTTGCTTCGACAACCGTGCCCTGCGGTTTGGCTTCCTTTGCCGCCTTGAGTTCCTGAAGCTCGGCGACAAGAATAATCATTTCAAGCAGTTCGTTCACGTGTTCGCCGGTTTTGGCTGAAAGATTTACCATAACCGTATCTCCGCCCCATTCTTCCGGAACGAGACCGTAATCGGAAAGCTGCTGGCGTACTCTGTCAGGATTTGCCTGCGGTTTGTCCATTTTGTTGACCGCAACTATAATCGGTACGTTTGCCGCTTTTGCATGGTTCAGAGCCTCTATTGTCTGCGGCATAAGACCGTCGTCTGCGGCGACAACGAGAATCGCGATATCCGTAACCTGAGCGCCGCGCGCCCTCATCGCGGTGAAGGCCTCATGTCCAGGAGTATCAAGGAAAACAAGCGTGTTTCCGTTGTAATTTACGCAGGAAGCGCCTATATGCTGCGTAATTCCGCCTGCCTCCCTGTTCGTAACGTGAGTATTGCGTATGTAGTCAAGCAGCGTTGTTTTGCCGTGGTCAACGTGTCCCATAACCGTGATAATCGGCGGTCTCGGCGTGAGTTCAAGCTGCTCCGTTTTCTCTTCCTTGGCGGCGGCAGTCTGCTTTGCAATCTGTTTTTCCGCTTTTTTCTCAGCTTTCTTTTCGGCTTTTTTATCGTGTTTTTTGTCGGGCTTCCTGACCGCGGCAACGGGCTTTTCTTCAAAACTTTCAAATTTTTCCGTTTCCGGCTCTTCTTCCGCGAAAACAAAATTCCTGCCGAAGCCTTCGCCGAGAACTCCAAGCAGATTTTCGTCAACGGCGGTAACCGCTGAAATCATAAGACCGGCATTCATAAGAATTTTGACCGCCTTGCCCGATTTTTCGCCAACTGAAGAAGCAACGTCCGCAACGCTTGCCCCGGGTTTGATTTTAACAAGCGGCAAACCACGCTTAGGCTGCGCCGCAACAGGCTTTGAGCTTTTTTCCGCGGTTTTGTTTTCAGCGGAGCCTGACGAAACGGAAGCCTTGAATTTGCCGGCTTCTGCTTCCTCTATTGAGCTTGAAGCAGATTTTACTTCAATACCGAGCCCCGCAAGAATTTCCATTACTTCTTTATTTGTTTTACCGACCTCTTTGGCAAGATCGTATATGCGTATTTTACTCATCTGCATCACTCCTGTTCATTAAACTGAGAATTTTCCCTGCAAAACCGTTTTCGTAATCCATTGATACAATCTGAGCTGATTTTGTTCCTACTGCCTGTCCCATCTGCGTCCTGTCAAGATTAAGTTTCATTCTTTCAACGTTTATGCGCGTCTCCGCGTTTTTCAGGCTTTTGAGTACGTTTTCAGAGCAGTCGTCAGACGTTATTACAAGCAGAGCCTTAAACTTTTTACAGCTTTCGAGAACCTGATCCTGACCTATGAATATAACCCCTGCTCTTCTCGCTATGCCGAGCAGATTCAGGATTTTTCGTTCGTTTTCGGTCATTCGCCGCAAACCTGCTTAAGCTGCTCAAAAAAATCGGCATCGGGAACAACGTTCAAATGTTTTGCGACAAGTTCTTTCTTCTGAGCGCGTTCTACACACCCACATTTGCAGCACAAATACGCCCCGCGTCCGTTTGCGCGTCCCGTAGGGTCATAGACTGCCGTTCCTTCGGGAGTGCGAACAATTCTGAGCAGCTCGTTTTTCTGCGCTGTCCGTCCGCAGGCTACACAGCTTCTTGCCTGTCTGATTTTCTCCGCCGCGTTTGCGTTCTTCATCAGCCTGATCTTAATCCTCTTTTACAATACTTGCTATATCAACAAAAAGTTCCTTCATCGTAGGAAGCTTCTCCGCTTCAAGCACCTTAATATCTATCTTCCAGCCTGTAATTTTTGCCGCAAGACGCACGTTCTGCCCCGCCTTGCCTATTGCAAGCGAAAGGTCCTCGCTGTGGACGTATGCCGTAACGGCGTGCTCCACACCTTCGACCGGCTCAATTTTCACTATCTTTGCCGGCGACAGTGCGCTTCTGATAAACGTATACGGGTCATCGCTCCA
>JAUNNW010000016.1:5971-15329 GCA_030531285.1 Synergistaceae bacterium
TCTTCAACTTTAAAGATATTTCCGACTATTACGTTGCCTATTTTGTCCGCAAACTGCTCGTAAATATACTGGCGCTCCGCGTCCTTAAGTCTCTGAATAATAACCTGACGCGCTGTCTGTGCGGCTATTCTGCCAAACTTGTCCGGAGACACCTTGACTTCTTTTCTTATCTGGTCGCCGAGCTCAAGGTCGTTATAGCCTTCTTCCCTTGCTTCTTCAAGCGTCAGTTCCGCGTCGGGATTTTTTATCTCTTCGACAACGGTACGGATCTCCTCAATTTTGAGATCGCCTTCAGCGTCAATAAACGCTTCAACGTTTTTGTTCTGGTTGTACGGACTGGATTTCTTGTAAGCCGAGCTCATTGCCGCCTGCAGGCTTGCACGAATAATATCCTCCGACAGATTTTTTTCCTCTGCAATGGTATGAAGAAGTTTTCCGAAATCTTTTACCAAAAGCATTTTCTGTTCCCCCTCTTAAAAATATTGAAATTTATATGGATAAAACTGTCTGTATCCTGTGTTATTTTTTCTTGCGCGGCGTCTTCTTGAAACTCTTTTTCTGACCGCTCTCTTCCTCGTAAATCAGATTGGCTTTTCTGATATCTTCAAAAGCTATCGTTCTTTTACCACCAGATTTGTCAATTACAACAATTTCGTCATCGGCTGCCTCGCAAAGCGTTGCCTCAAGTTTTTTGCCGCTTTTGAGATTTATTGCAATCTTCTTTCCGCACTGCGCCGCATAATCCTCCATACAGAAAAGCGGACGCTCAAGACCGAGAGAACTCACCTCAAGATAGTAACGGTCGGGCAAAGCGCTCTCAACCGTATCAAGATAATCGGTAATCACTCTCGCAACCGTTTCGCAGTCCGACAAATCAACGCCGCCAGGCATATCAATATACGCGCGGAGAATATTCATGCCGCATTCGGAAACAAGCTCGAAACCTGCGCAGTTGTACCCCTCGGTTTCAATGCACTTCTTCATCTCGGCGTAAATTTCTTCAAGCCTTACACTATCCAACACAAGCCCCCCTTTAACAAAAGAAAGAGCGGGACTGCCCGCTCTTTCAGCAGTTGCTCCTGAAATAGCTTAGTTATTATATACTTAGCGAATTACCAAGTCAAGTACGCAATCTCGTAAAGAACTATTTTCTGCTTCTCGTCCATTCAAAGAGCGCAAGCGAGGCCGCGACTGAGGCGTTGAGCGAGCCCGTACTTCCCTGCATGGGTATTCTTCTCAGCTCGTCGCAGGCTTTTTCCGCAGCATGTCCGAGTCCGTCTCCTTCGGCTCCTATTACAAGCAAAAGGCGCGGCGGCATATCTTCTTTGAAGAGCGTTTCGCTGCCTTCCATGGCAAGTCCGACAGTCCAGAAATTTTCGTCCTGAAACAGCTTTATCGTCTGCGCAACGTTTCCGGTACGGGCAACAGGCAGGCGCAAAGCCGCTCCGGCACTGGTTTTGACAACCGTTCCCGTGGGCATGCAACTTCCGCGTTTGGGGATTATTACCCCGTTTGCCCCCGCCGCCTCGGCGCTTCGGATTACTGCGCCCAGGTTGTGCGGATCTTGGAGATGGTCGCAGAGCAGAACGAGGCACGGCGCCGGAGCCTTGGGAAGCGAAGTTATAAATTCTTCCGCATCAAGGAGCGTAACGGGAAGCATGTACGCTGCGGTTCCCTGATGATTTTCACCGTTGCAGAGCCTGTCCAGCGCGGCAGAGTCAACGCCGCTGAATACTATTTTTGACGCGCGGCATAGCTCTTCAATTTTTGCCTTTACGTGCGGCTGCACGTTTTTGGCAAGCAGCACCTTTGAGCAGCGTTCGGGGCTGTTTTCAAGCAGGGATATTACCGGATTTCTGCCCCAGCAGAGTTCTTCCGCAGTTTTTTTTCTTTCAGACAGATATTCCCGCTGTTTATTTCTGTTTTCTGCTTTTCTCATTTTTTTCCTCCGTTTTGCCGCGTGCGGTTTCTTTCAGAAACTGTCCGAGATATTTTCCCGTTTCCGTTCCGGATACGGCAATCTGTGCCGGCGTGCCTTTTGCCGCTATTTCACCGCCGTTTTTGCCTCCGTCAGGCCCAAGGTCAATTATATAGTCAGACGAGGCAAGCACGTCAAGATTGTGTTCTATAACTATTACCGAATTTCCCTGGTCAACAAGCCTGTGCAGAAGTTTAAGCAGTTTTCGCACATCCGTGTAGTGCAGTCCGGTTGTTGGTTCGTCAAGCAAATACAAAGTGTTGCCACGGAATTTTTTGCTCAGTTCCGCAGCAAGTTTTACGCGTTGGGCTTCTCCGCCGCTCAAGGTTGTCGCGGACTGTCCAAGTCGTATATAGCCAAGCCCCGCTTCCTGTATCACCTTGAGTTTGTTGACAATTTTCGGTATTCCGGCAAAAAGTTCGCAAGCTTCGTCAACAGTCAGGCTCAGAACATCAGCTATCGAGTGTCCCTTGTATTTCACTTCAAGCGTTTCGCGGTTGTAACGCTGCCCTTTGCAGACGTCGCATTTTACATAGACATCGGGCAAAAAGAGCATGGAAACTTTCAAAACTCCGTCGCCGTTGCAGGCTTCACATCTTCCGCCTTTGACATTGAAACTAAAACGACCCGGAGCGTAGCCGCGCAGTTTTGCTTCGTGCAGTTCGGAGAAAAATTCGCGTATGGCTGAAAATACTCCGGTATAGGTTGCGGGGTTTGAGCGCGGCGTACGCCCTATTGGGCTTTGGTCAACAAGAACAACGTTGCGCAGTTTTTCCCAGCCTTTAATTTCGTCAAATTTTCCCGAACGTTCGCGGTATTCGCTGTCAAATTTACCGCGCAGCCCCTTGTAAAGTATTTCGTAAAGCAGCGTGCTTTTGCCTGAGCCTGAAACACCGCTGACTGCGCCGAACACGCCGAGAGGAATTTCAACTTTTATATTTTTAAGGTTGTTTTCGCGACAGCCGGTAAGTTTCAGCCAGCCGTTCGGTCTTCTGTATTTTTTGACAGGGCTGTACACGCCGTCTGCTTCCCCGCGCAGATATTTCGCTGTGGAGGAATCGCCTTTGCGCAGTTCGTACGCGCTGCCTTCAGCCACCAAATAACCTCCGTTTTCTCCCGCTTCAGGTCCCAATTCCACAAGATAATCGGCGGCAAGCATTGTATCCCTGTCGTGTTCGACTACTACAACACTGTTTCCAAGGTCGCGTATCACTTTCAGTGTGGACAGCAGTTTGTTTGTATCGCGCGGATGAAGTCCTATCGTTGGTTCATCAAGCACGTATAGAACTCCTGTGAGCTGCGAGCCTATCTGTGTCGCAAGGCGGATTCTTTGGCTTTCTCCGCCCGAAAGAGTGTCAGCTCGGCGCGAGAGCGTGAGATAACCGGCGCCGACATCAACAAGAAAAGCAAGACGCTTGCGTACTTCGTTGACCGCCTGTCCGACAATTTTCTGTTCTTGTTTTCCAAGTTTAAGCCCGTCAAGCACTTTTATATGTTCCTCAACGGTGAGATTGGAGAGTTCCGCGATGTTATAGCCGCCAAGCGTCACAGCGAGAGCTTCAGGTCGCAACCTTGCCCCGTGGCAAGAGGAACATTCGTCTTCAACGCGGTAACGCGAAAGTTCTTCGCGGTAATTTTCGGATTCAGTTTCGCTGTAACGTCTTTCAAGCCACGGAAGCAACCCAGGGTAATGCCCGTTGTATTCCCAGTCGCCGTGTTTGGTTTCAAAAATCATTGGAATTTTTTCATCGCTTCCGTGAACGAGGGCATAGCGTACTTCTTCCGGCAGCCCGCCAAACGGCTTTGAAATGTCCCAGCCTTTAAAATCAGCAAGTGCGTGAGCCTTTTCAATCATGTATTTCATAGTCTTCCACGGAAGAAACGCGCCGTCGTCCAAAGTCAACGCGGGGTCAACAGACAGTTCTTCGGAAAAATGCGCGTGAAAACCAAGCCCTGAACATTCAGGGCAGGCGCCTGAAGGCGCGTTGAACGAGAAAAATCTCGGTTCAATTTCGGGAAGGCTGATTTCACAGTCAGGACAGATGTAACGTTCTGTCAGTTCAAGTTCCGGTTTGTCTTTTGAAACAAGCAAAACAAAACCGTCTGAAAGTTTCAGCGCCATTTCAACCGCTTCGGTGAGTCGCATTCTGTTGTCTTCGCGCACCTTAAGCCTGTCTATGACACACTCTATTGTATGCCGCTTGTTCTTTGCAAGCTCTACTTCTTCCTCCAGCCACACGATGTCTCCGTCAATGCGCGCGCGAAGATAGCCCTGTTTATGTAGTTTTTGCAATGTATTCTTAAATTCGCCCTTCTTCCCTTTCACGACAGGAGAATAAATTTCAAGCGGCAATCCATCGTATTCGCGAAAAATTTTGTCAACAATTTCGTCAACGCTGTATCGATGCACTTCTTTCCCACACTTCGGACAGTGAGGGGTTCCTGCCCTGCCAAAAAGCAGACGAAGGTAATCGTATATTTCGGTTACAGTTCCAACTGTTGAGCGCGGGTTGTGATTCGTTCCTTTCTGTTCTATCGAAATTGCCGGAGAAAGTCCCGTTATCTCGTCAACGTCGGGTTTGTCCGACATTCCGAGGAATTGCCTTGCGTAGGAGGAAAGGGATTCAACGTAGCGGCTTTGTCCTTCAGCATAGATGGTATCAAAAGCAAGCGATGATTTTCCGCTGCCCGACGGCCCCGTTATGACTACCAGTTGATATTTCGGTATTTCAACGTCTATGTTTTTTAAATTGTTTTGCCTTGCGCCCCTTATGCTTATGCACTGTTTCAAGTTTTTCTCCCCCCCTCAGTTCCTGTATAAAATCTCTAAGTTCCGCTGCCCGTTCGAAATCAAGTTTTTCAACCGCAGTCCACATGGCTTTTTCAAGTTCTTTGAGGTCGTATTCTTTTTCCTTCGCCTCGACAGCGACGGAACCCGCGTATATGCCGTCCTCGGCAAGTATTTCCTCCGGCAGCAGATTCTTAACTGCTTTTTGCACGCTTTTAGGCGCTATTCCGTGCTTTTCATTGTATGCAATTTGAATTTCCCTGCGCCTTGCGGTTTCTTTAACAGTCGCATCTATGCTGTCAGTAATCGTATCCGCAAAAAGAATCACGCGTCCCGCTTCGTTTCTCGCAGCTCTGCCAACCATTTGTATAAGCGACCGGTGCGCGCGCAGAAAACCTTCCTTATCTGCGTCAAGTATAGCGACAAGCGATACTTCCGGCAAGTCAAGGCCTTCTCTCAGCAAATTTACTCCTACCAGCACGCTGAACACTCCAAGCCGCAAATCTTTAAGCAGTTCGGCACGTTCAAAGGTATCAAGCTCTGAATGTATATATCGTACCTTTATTCCGAGTTCTGCAAGATATTCCGCCAAATCTTCGGCGGAACGTTTTGTAAGCGTTGTTACCAGCGCGCGCTCACCCCGCTCGACGATTGTCCGCAACTCCGCAACAAGAGCGTCAACCTGTCCGGTTGCGGGCTGAACCTCTATGACAGGGTCAGGAAGCCCTGTCGGGCGTATAAGCTGTTCAACAACGTGGAGAGAATGCGAAAACTCATAATCCCCCGGCGTTGCAGAAACGAAAAGCGCGTCTTTATGCAGTTTGGGTTCAAATTCATCCCATTTCAGCGGGCGGTTGTCAAAACACGACGGCAGTCTGAAGCCGTGTTCGACAAGCACCTCCTTCCGCGCGCGGTCGCCGTTGTACATTCCGCGCACCTGCGGCAGGGTTATATGCGATTCATCGACAAATATAAGCGCATCAGGCGGGAAAAAATCCAGCAGAGTCCCCGGAGGCTCTCCCTTTTCACGCCCCTCAAGAAAACGCGAATAATTTTCAATTCCGGAACAGTAACCAACCTCATTCAGCATTTCAAGATCGTAGGTCGTTCTCATTTTCAGCCGTTCGGCTTCAAGCAGCTTGCCCTCTTTGTTCAGCCTGAGCAGACATTCTTCAAGCTCCTGTTTTATGCCTTCTGAAGCCCGTTCTATCGCTTCTCTTGTCGTAACGTACTGCTCTGACGGATAAATTCCTATGTGGTCCGTAACCTTTACGCAGCGGCTGCTTACAGGATCTATTTCCTCCAGCCTGTCTATCTCATCGTCAAAGAAACCTATCCTGACAGCAGTGTCGCTGTACGACGGAAAAATCTCTATAAACTCTCCCCTGCTGCGAAAAGTTCCTGGCGTGAGCGTTAAATCGTTTCTCGTGTAATAAGCGTCAATCAGTCGCGCCATAAATGCTCTGCGTTCCCACGTCTGCCCCGTTTTGAGCCAGATAATCGCGTCCTCGTAGTTCTGCCGCTTCCCAAGACCGTAAATGCTTGAAACTGAAGCAACAACAATAACGTCCCGCCGTTCAAGCAACGCTTTTGTCGTCGCAAGCCGCAGTTTTTCAATGCGTTCGTTGACGGAGGCATCCTTTTCAATGTAAATATCCTGTGCAGGCATATAAGCCTCCGGCTGATAATAGTCATAATAGCTTACAAAATAATTTACGGAATTTTCGGGGAAAAACTCTTTGAATTCGCTGTAAAGCTGAGCCGCAAGCGTTTTGTTGTGTGCCATGATAAGCGTCGGACGCTGAAGCCCCTGGATAATATTCGCCATGGTAAAAGTCTTTCCGCTGCCTGTAACCCCAAGCAGCGTCTGAACGGCGTGTTCTTCTATGAAGCCCTTCAGCAGCTTTTCAACAGCCTCAGACTGGTCTCCGGACATAGACCACGGAGACATGAGCTTAAATTTCTCATTCATGACCTAATTTTAACACGGTAACCTGCGTTTTTTGTTGTATACTTTCTGCATGAAAATTATCTCTTGCAGGGAGTGATTCACATGACGACAAAGATAGGCATACTCGGCTACGGCAATCTCGGACGAGGCGTTGAATGTGCTGTAAAACAAAACCCCGATATACAGCTTGAAGCGGTTTTCACAAGGAGAAATCCTTCCGACGTAAAAATACTGACAGACACAGCGGTCGTTGAAAACGTATCGTCGCTTGAAAAATACAAAGGCAGAATAGACGTGCTTATTCTCTGCGGAGGTTCGGCACGCGACCTTCCGGAGCAAACTCCCAAAGCCGCGAAACTTTTCAACCTCGTTGACAGTTTTGACACTCACGCAAAAATCCCCGAACACTTTGCAAACACAGATGCCGCGGCGAAAGCGGCAGGCACGCTTGCAATAATTTCAGGCGGCTGGGACCCGGGCATGTTTTCCCTTCAAAGACTTTACGCCAACGCAATTCTTGTCAGCGGCAAGGACTACACCTTTTGGGGACGCGGCGTAAGCCAGGGACATTCTGACGCAATCAGGCGCATTGAAGGCGTTAAAGACGCAAAACAATACACCTGCCCTGTACAGGCAGCGCTTGACTCCGTAAGAAACGGCGAAAATCCCGAACTTACTACAAGGCAGAAGCATACCCGCGAATGCTACGTCGTGCTTGAGGAGGGCGCGGACGCAGAGCGCGTAGAACGCGAAATAAAGACAATGCCCAACTATTTTGACGAATACGACACAACGGTTCATTTCATCAGCGAAGAAGAACTCAACGCGAAACACAACACGCTTCCCCACGGCGGATTTGTAATACGCGGCGGGAAAACAGGCTGGAACGAAGAAACAAAACAAATCATCGAATACAAACTTCAGCTTGCCTCAAACCCTGAATTTACAAGCGCAATTCTTGTCGCCCTTGCGCGCGCCGCTTACAGAATGTCAAAAGAGGGGCAGACAGGCTGCCGAACAATCTTTGACATCCCGCCGGCGTATCTCATGGCAAAAGACGGAGAGTGGATCAGAAAGCATCTTTTGTAGACAACATTCTAAACAAAAATCAGCGGTTTCCCGCTGATTTTTGTTGATTTTTTGTCGGTTGCTTATGCTTCCGTGTTTTCTGAAATTGATTCTTTTGACAAAGTTTCCTGTGTTTCTTCCGTTTCAGCGGATTTTGTTTCCGGTTCTTCTTCTGGAGGATAGCCGAGAAGTTCGGCAAGTTCATTGCCTTCAAGCACTTCTTTTTCAAGCAAACGCGAGGTTAGTTCGTCAAGAACAGCATCGTTGGCTTCAAGGATTTCTTTAGCTTTGTTAAAGCAACTGTCTATGATATTGCGTACTTCCTTGTCTATTTCGTAGGCGATTTCAGCGCTGTAATTTTTGCTTTCGTCCGCAAAATCACGGCCGAGAAACACCTCATGCTGCTGTCTGCCAAGCACCACCAATCCAAGTTTTTCGCTCATACCGTAGCGGGTAACCATGTCGCGGGCAGCTTGCGTAGCTCTTTCGAGGTCATTGGACGCGCCTGTTGTAACGTCATTAAATTTAAGCGTTTCCGCGCAGCGTCCGCCGAGAAGCGTTGTTATTTCATTTAACAAATCGTTTTTAGCGATATGAACCTTGTCTGTGTCAGGTATCTGCCAGGTAAGCCCCAGCGCTCTGCCGCGCGGTATGATTGAAACTTTGTGAACTTTTGTCGCGCCTTCGAGTTTGCTTGCGACAACAGCGTGTCCCGCTTCGTGACAGGCGGTAATTTTTTTGTCCCTTTCCGTAAGCACGAAACTTTTACGTTCGGGACCGGCAATAACTTTGTCTATTGCTTCTTCAAATTCCGGCATTTCTATTTTTTCCTTGCCGTGTCTTGCGGCAAGAAGAGCCGCTTCGTTCGTAATGTTTTCAAGATCAGCACCGACAAAACCGGGGGTACGCTTGGCGATTGTCGCTATATCAACACCGTCTGCAATCTTTTTGTTTTGAAGATGAACACGGAGAATTGCCTCCCTGCCTTTAACGTCTGGAACGTCAACGACTATCTGTCTGTCAAAGCGTCCTGAGCGCAGCAGAGCAGGGTCAAGAACATCAGCCCTGTTGGTGGCGGCTATAACTATTATTCCCGAATTGTCCTCAAAACCGTCCATCTCAATCAGCAGCTGATTGAGCGTCTGTTCTCTTTCGTCATGCCCTCCGCCGAGCCCTGTGCCTCTCTGGCGGCCGACTGCGTCTATTTCGTCTATGAAAATAATGCAAGGATGCATCTTGTGCGCTTGGTCAAACATATCGCGAACGCGTGCGGCGCCGACACCGACGAACATCTCGACGAAATCTGAACCGCTTATGCTGAAGAACGGCACTTCTGCCTCCCCTGCGCAGGCTCTTGCAAGCAGCGTTTTGCCGGTACCCGGCGAGCCGAGCAGCAAAACGCCTTTGGGGACACGCGCACCGAGGTTTGCAAAGCGGTCGGGCTTTTTGAGGAACTCAACTATTTCCATAAGCTCTTCCTTGGCTTCGTTACACCCTGCGACATCGGCAAAGGTAACCTTCTTTCTGTTGTCAAGGAACATTTTGGCTTTGCTTCTTGCAAAGTCCATCATTC
>JAUNNW010000017.1:0-12801 GCA_030531285.1 Synergistaceae bacterium
TATAACTCTATCTTCTTGTTGTCAATCACTTTTTCAAAAAAACAGTAAAATATTTCTTGCTGCCCCCGTCGCTGCGTTCGGGGTCGTTTTTGGTCATATGTGTCGGATAAACTTGAAGATTTAGAACTGTTGGTTAAAAAATAACATGCTATAATACCTGCCGGCTACCGCCCCGAAAGGGGGTGAGCTCGTGGGTGTTATCATTTCATTCTTCGTGTCTGTCGTAGCAGGTGTAGTAGTGTCTTATATCTGCAAGTGGCTGGACAGACATAGGTAGCCAACAGCACAAACAAAGCCCGAGGTGGTCAGACCTCGGGCTTTGTTTGTGCTCGTGATGTATCATTTCATTCGTGTGTCTGTGGAGATTATATATCAAAAAAGTAAAAGATGTCAATACCGCATTAAAACATACAGCTGCGCTTCGCTTGCTGCCCCCGTCGCTGCGGGGGCAATTTTTTGTTGCGGACGATGTCCGCTTCATTTCCTGTTCCAATTAATTAAGCGCTTAATTTGCGCTTTACATTTTGCATTATGCTCTGGTTTTAGTATGTCGTAAACGTTTCGCGTTTGATTTTAGGCTTGTACTGGCGGAGCACTTCGTCGATGTATTTTTTCTCAACCGCATGTTCCGCGGCACCGGAAATAACTTTCTGCATATAACTCTGCGCAGGTTCTCCGGGCGTTGTGTCTTTTTCAACGTAGACTATTGCTTCAACAGGCATACCGACGCCGGTATGCGTCATGAGTACGAGCTTGTCGCAGCGTGATTTTTCAGGCTCTTCAGCATTGTAACCGAGCGTTTTGTCGATGTCGCCCTCGTCAAACGGCGTAACGCGCCAGAGTACACCCTGAACACGGCTGCCGGCATCCGGAACAATTGTTGCAACTCCGCGGGAATTTATCATAAAACGAAATCCGTCAAGGATTGCCATGCCTGAACAAAGCGCATCAGGGCAGCGGAATTTCAGATGATTGGAATTCATGTACTCCCCGTACATAAAAATTATTGATTTTTCAACGTTTGCTCTTCCCATAACCGCACCTCTTTTATCGGTGTTTTCATAACGCAGATATTTTATACTATCAGAAAAATTTCTGCAATTGGTACTTGATAATTGATAATTAATTTTCTTCCACCGTTTCTATCAGAAAGCTTACGGGACGGAAGCCGTCGTTGCAGGACAGCATTGCGGAATGTGGATTTTTCATCCAGCCGTTGTAGAAATTTCCGCCGCCTTCGGCAAGCGTTTTTACGAACGGAAACAGAATTTCCCAGGCGCTGTCGCAGAAATTTTTAGGTCTTTCGGCGTTTTCCGAAGTAAATACATCGCCTTCTTTTATTTCGCAGGCATGCTCTATCGGATTTTCATATTTCTCTGCCAGATCGTTGTAAAAAACTTTTCGTATTGCGGTTATTCTGACTTTTTTCATGTTTTTCACGCCTTTTTTCCTTCAAGTATGCAGCGTGCCGCTCCGCCTATAATCATTGCGCAGCCGAGCAGCTGCAGAGCTGTCTTTCTTTCGCCGAGAAGCAGCGAAGCAAAAATGATTGCAAACAATGGTTCCATAAACTGCCTCCTGTGTGCAACGCAGGATATTATAGCGCATTTTTACCGTACGAAAGCATTTGTGATGATTTTTATTCTGTTATGTGTTAAAATACCGTATCTATGTTAAAGAACAAAATGCGGGGTGTTGTCATGGTACAGGTACGCTGCGCAAAACGACGACGAACGGGGCTTTGCGCGTAAACGTTTCAGACAGATCAGACAGATAGATTAAATCTACGACAAAAAGAAAAGGAGATATATTATGAAAAAGAAACTCAAAAAAATAGTTCTTGCATATTCAGGCGGTCTTGACACGTCAGTTATCATTCCCTGGCTCAAAGAAAACTACGATAATCCCGAAATAGTCTGTGTATGTGCGAACGTCGGACAGGACGATGAAATTGAAGGTCTTGAAGAACGCGCGAAGAAAAGCGGGGCAAGCAAGCTTTACATTGAAGATCTCACGGAAGAATTCGTCAACGATTTCATCATTCCGACAGTTAAAGCCGGCGCCGACTACGAAGGCTATCTGCTCGGCACGAGTTTTGCCCGCCCGATTATAGGCAAACGCCTCGTTGAAATCGCAAAGAAAGAAAAAGCAGACGCAATCTGCCACGGCTGCACGGGAAAGGGCAACGACCAGGTTCGTTTCGAGCTTGCAGTCATGCATTTCGCTCCTGAAATGAAAATTATTGCCCCGTGGCGCGAATGGGATATCGTCAGCCGCGATCAGGAAATCGACTACGCCGAAGCACACAAAATTCCTCTTAAGATAAGCAGGGAGACAAATTATTCAAAAGACAAAAACCTCTGGCATCTTTCACACGAAGGTCTTGACATGGAAGACCCCGGAAACGAACCTCAGCTTGAGAAAAAAGGTTTCCTCGAAATGTCTGTATCGCCGCTCAAAGCGCCGAACAAACCGACCTACGTCACGCTCAGCTTTGAAAAAGGCATCCCTGTCAAGCTCGACGGCAAAAAGATGACTGCAACGCAAATTATCCGCAAGCTGAACAAACTCGGCGGTGAAAACGGCATAGGAATTCTTGACCTTGTTGAAAACCGCCTCGTCGGCATGAAATCACGCGGGGTCTATGAAACCCCGGGAGGCACGATACTTTACAGGGCGCACGAAGTGCTTGAAACGATATGCCTCGACAAACTTACGTCGCACAAAAAACGCGAGCTTGCGATCACATTCGCAGACCTTGTCTACAACGGTCAGTGGTTTACGCCGCTTCGCGAAGCTCTTTCGGCATTCGTCGACGCAACGCAGGAGCGCGTTACCGGTGACGTTAAACTGAAGCTTTACAAAGGCAACATAATGAACGCAGGTGTCTGGTCGCCGTATTCGCTTTACAGCGAAGAAATCGCGACGTTTGACGAAGGCGGGGATTACCGTCAGGACGACGCAAGCGGTTTCATTCATCTTTTCGGACTGCCGACGAAGGTTCAGGCAATGCTCGATGGAACAAAAGCCAAAAAGAAAGCGCCGTGCAAAAAACGCTGCGGCAAAAGAGATTAAACAATTCTGACGTAACAAAATTCAAGGCAGGAGATTTTCTCCTGCCTTAACTTTAGGAAGGTGGTTTGAAATGCCAGTAAACGCAATCAAAGTAACTGACAAAGACAACGTAGCAACGGTTCTTCAGCCTGTTTCCGCCGGCACGGAAGTTTGCTGGAGTCTGTCGGAAAAGTCTGTCGCCGCTGCCTCGGACATTCCGTTCGGCCACAAAATCGCGGTGTGCGGCATTGCCGCCGGAGAGTACGTTTACAAATACGGCGAAATTATCGGTGAAGCGGTAAAAGATATTGCCGCCGGCGAACACGTACACGTTTCAAACATTGACAGCCGCAGGGCAAGAGGGGATAAAAAATGAAATTTAACGGATATCTTCGCGAAAACGGCGCAGCAGGTACAAGAAATCACGTGCTCGTGCTTTCCTGCGTATCCTGCGCAAACCACGTCAGCAGAAAGATAGCTGATGCAGTCGAAGGGGCGGTCTGTTTCTGTCACGATACAGGCTGCACGCAGATGGGAACAGACCTTGAACAGACGCAACGAACACTTGCCGGAGCGGGCAAAAACCCGAACGCAGGCGCAGTTGTGGTTGTCAGTCTCGGTTGTGAAGGTGTCTCAGCGGAAAAAATTGTTGAAGAAATAAAACAGACAGGCAAACCTGTCGAACTGGTCAGAATACAAACCTGCGGCGGCACGTCAGCTGCGACGGCAAAAGGTATAGAGACTGCCAAAGCCTTCCGCAAAGAACTGGACAAGCTTGAAAAAACAGAAATTGACGCATCACAACTTGTTCTCGGACTTGAATGCGGAGGTTCTGACTTCACGTCGGGAATAGTCTCCAATCCTCTGGTCGGCTACGTTGCCGACAGGCTTGTGAAGCTGGGCGGAACAGTCATTCTTTCGGAAACTACGGAAATGATAGGTGCGGAGCATCTGCTTGCTGCGCGCGCACGCTGCCCCGAAGTTGCGGACAAACTGCTTGCAGCTGTTGAAAACGTTGAACAGCAGGCGAAAAACATGAACGAAGACCTGCGCGGAAGCCAGCCGACGCCCGGCAACATTGAAGGCGGACTCTCAACAATAGAAGAAAAATCGCTTGGCTGCCTTGCGAAAGCGGGAAGCACAGCTGTCAACGAAATGCTTGAATACGCGCAGATACCGGCCGCAAAAGGTCTTGTAATAATGGATACGCCGGGCTACGACGTGGAATCTGTTACCGGAATGCTTGCCGGAGGCGCTCAGGTTGTCCTCTTCACGACAGGCAGAGGCACGCCTGTCGGTTCTCCGACGGCTCCCGTTATAAAAATCACCGGCAATGCGCAGACGGCGCAGAGAATGGCGGAAAACATAGATTTTGACGCAAGTCCGGTGCTTGAAGGAAAAGAAAGCCTTGAAGAAGCGGGCGAAAAACTCTTTGAACTGCTGATGCGCGTTGTCAACGGCGAACAGAGCTGCGCAGAAAGACTCGGACACTGCGAATCAGCCATAACAAGAAAAGGGCCGAGTTTTTAGAAGAAAATTACCGGTTGCCGGGTAAGTGCCTTGCTCCGCAAGCCGTTATTGAAATTAAAGGCATAGACCAAAAAATTTAAAGCGTTAAGGTTCTAATTTCCGGCATCGCGACAAGGTGTGATGCCGGAAGTTGTAATTGATCATTGTTTTTTTACCGTGCCAATGCTTTTTTGATAAGCTCTTTGCGCAGATTTGAGAGCCTGTGCGTCAGGTCAACGTAATACTCCTGCGGATTGGAGCTGCGCAGAACCTCAGGATACAGCGTTTTCATCTGCTCCTCGCAGTATGCCCTGCGTTCGTGAACATCGGGCATTTTATATATCTGCCTCCCGTTCTCAAAAACCTTGATGCGAAGATTTTTAACGTTGTAATCCGTTATCGTTTTTGTCTTCCATTCCTCAATATGGCTTGTAAGCGTGAAGCAGTCTGTCGGAATTTTATCCTCGTCAAGCGCTACAACGTCGCCGAGCGCAAACCCTGAAGCTTTGTCGTAGAAGCGGTAGAGCTGCTTAAAGCCCGGAGTAACCGTTTTTGAACTGTCGTTCGTCACCTTGATTTTAGGAACGGTAACGCCGTTTTCCTCTATCGCGACGAGCTTGTAGACACCGCCGACGCGTTCGTTTGCCGCGGCGATGTTGTCGCCTGCGCCGAGCAGATTAAAGCACGCTCCCTGATGACGCAGCGAAAGGATAGTCTTCTCGTCCAATCCGTTTGAAAGGCAGATTGCCGTGTCCTGAAAGCCTGCTTCGTCCAGCAGTCTGCGTGCCTGTTTTGAAAGGTAGGCAAGGTCGCCGCTGTCAATTCTTATACCCTTGAATTTGTAGCCGTTGGGAAGCAGAAAATCGCGCGCAACCCGTATTGCATTTGGAACTCCGCTCTTCAGAACGTTGAAAGTGTCAACGAGGAACAGGCAGTTGTCCGGATTGCTCTTTGCGTACGACAGAAAAGCGCTGTACTCATCGTCCGCATCGCAGACAAGACTGTGTGCCATGGTTCCGAGCGCCGGAATGTCGTAAAGTTTTGCCGCAAGCACATTGCTTGTGCCTCCGCAGCCTCCGACGAAAGCATATTTGCTTGCCTCAACGGCTGAAGCGATGCCTCTTGCGCGTCTTGCGCCGAATTCCATAACAGGGGCGCCGCCCGCCGCTTCGCAGATGCGCCGCGCAGCGGTTGTTACGAGAGTGCCGTGGTTAAAAGCGGCAAGCAGGGCGGTTTCGCAAAGCTGCGCCTCAATAACGTTGGCGCGGACGGTAAGAACAGGCTCCTGCGGAAAAACAGGGGTGCCGTCCTCAACAGCGTAGACATCGCCGGTAAATTTCAGCTCACGCAGATACTCAAGAAAAGCATCAGAAAAGCAGCTTTGGCTTCGCAGATAATCTATATCCTCTCCCGTGAACGAAAAGCCGTTGACGTAATCAATAATTTCGTCAAGCCCGCCGGAAATGGAATAGCCCCCGTCAAAAGGATTTCTGCGGAAGAAAATATCAAAATAACCTATTTTATGCGTTTCATTGCGGTCAAAATAGGTCTGTGCCATCGTAAATTCATAAAAGTCGGTCATCAGCGTCCGGTTCATCATCTGCGCCTCCCTTTCGTGTAAACAACAGTATACAACAATATTTTCATCTTGTTATTCACACTATTTTTAAGGTTTTTTTCGCAAAAAACTCAATGCTAATAGTTAGTCTGCTCAAGTTTATGGTTTATTCCACCGTTTCTATCAGAAAGCTTACGGGGCGGAAGCCGTCGTTGCAGGACAGCATTGCGGAATGTGGATTTTTCATCCAGCCGTTGTAGAAATTTCCGCCGCCTTCGGCAAGCGTTTTTACGAACGGAAACAGAATTTCCCAGGCGCTGTCGCAGAAATTTTTAGGTCTTTCGGCGTTTTCCGAAGTAAATACATCGCCTTCTTTTATTTCGCAGGCATGCTCTATCGGATTTTCATATTTCTCTGCCAGATCGTTGTAAAAAACTTTTCGTATTGCGGTTATTCTGACTTTTTTCATGTTTTTCACGCCTTTTTTCCTTCAAGTATGCAGCGTGCCGCTCCGCCTATAATCATTGCGCAGCCGAGCAGCTGCAGAGCTGTCTTTCTTTCGCCGAGAAGCAGCGAAGCAAAAATGATTGCAAACAATGGTTCCATAAACTGCCTCCTGTGTGCAACGCAGGATATTATAGCGCATTTTTACCGTACGAAAGCATTTGTGATGATTTTTATTCTGTTATGTGTTAAAATACCGTATCTATGTTAAAGAACAAAATGCGGGGTGTTGTCATGGTACAGGTACGCTGCGCAAAACGACGACGAACGGGGCTTTGCGCGTAAACGTTTCAGACAGATCAGACAGATAGATTAAATCTACGACAAAAAGAAAAGGAGATATATTATGAAAAAGAAACTCAAAAAAATAGTTCTTGCATATTCAGGCGGTCTTGACACGTCAGTTATCATTCCCTGGCTCAAAGAAAACTACGATAATCCCGAAATAGTCTGTGTATGTGCGAACGTCGGACAGGACGATGAAATTGAAGGTCTTGAAGAACGCGCGAAGAAAAGCGGGGCAAGCAAGCTTTACATTGAAGATCTCACGGAAGAATTCGTCAACGATTTCATCATTCCGACAGTTAAAGCCGGCGCCGACTACGAAGGCTATCTGCTCGGCACGAGTTTTGCCCGCCCGATTATAGGCAAACGCCTCGTTGAAATCGCAAAGAAAGAAAAAGCAGACGCAATCTGCCACGGCTGCACGGGAAAGGGCAACGACCAGGTTCGTTTCGAGCTTGCAGTCATGCATTTCGCTCCTGAAATGAAAATTATTGCCCCGTGGCGCGAATGGGATATCGTCAGCCGCGATCAGGAAATCGACTACGCCGAAGCACACAAAATTCCTCTTAAGATAAGCAGGGAGACAAATTATTCAAAAGACAAAAACCTCTGGCATCTTTCACACGAAGGTCTTGACATGGAAGACCCCGGAAACGAACCTCAGCTTGAGAAAAAAGGTTTCCTCGAAATGTCTGTATCGCCGCTCAAAGCGCCGAACAAACCGACCTACGTCACGCTCAGCTTTGAAAAAGGCATCCCTGTCAAGCTCGACGGCAAAAAGATGACTGCAACGCAAATTATCCGCAAGCTGAACAAACTCGGCGGTGAAAACGGCATAGGAATTCTTGACCTTGTTGAAAACCGCCTCGTCGGCATGAAATCACGCGGGGTCTATGAAACCCCGGGAGGCACGATACTTTACAGGGCGCACGAAGTGCTTGAAACGATATGCCTCGACAAACTTACGTCGCACAAAAAACGCGAGCTTGCGATCACATTCGCAGACCTTGTCTACAACGGTCAGTGGTTTACGCCGCTTCGCGAAGCTCTTTCGGCATTCGTCGACGCAACGCAGGAGCGCGTTACCGGTGACGTTAAACTGAAGCTTTACAAAGGCAACATAATGAACGCAGGTGTCTGGTCGCCGTATTCGCTTTACAGCGAAGAAATCGCGACGTTTGACGAAGGCGGGGATTACCGTCAGGACGACGCAAGCGGTTTCATTCATCTTTTCGGACTGCCGACGAAGGTTCAGGCAATGCTCGATGGAACAAAAGCCAAAAAGAAAGCGCCGTGCAAAAAACGCTGCGGCAAAAGAGATTAAACAATTCTGACGTAACAAAATTCAAGGCAGGAGATTTTCTCCTGCCTTAACTTTAGGAAGGTGGTTTGAAATGCCAGTAAACGCAATCAAAGTAACTGACAAAGACAACGTAGCAACGGTTCTTCAGCCTGTTTCCGCCGGCACGGAAGTTTGCTGGAGTCTGTCGGAAAAGTCTGTCGCCGCTGCCTCGGACATTCCGTTCGGCCACAAAATCGCGGTGTGCGGCATTGCCGCCGGAGAGTACGTTTACAAATACGGCGAAATTATCGGTGAAGCGGTAAAAGATATTGCCGCCGGCGAACACGTACACGTTTCAAACATTGACAGCCGCAGGGCAAGAGGGGATAAAAAATGAAATTTAACGGATATCTTCGCGAAAACGGCGCAGCAGGTACAAGAAATCACGTGCTCGTGCTTTCCTGCGTATCCTGCGCAAACCACGTCAGCAGAAAGATAGCTGATGCAGTCGAAGGGGCGGTCTGTTTCTGTCACGATACAGGCTGCACGCAGATGGGAACAGACCTTGAACAGACGCAACGAACACTTGCCGGAGCGGGCAAAAACCCGAACGCAGGCGCAGTTGTGGTTGTCAGTCTCGGTTGTGAAGGTGTCTCAGCGGAAAAAATTGTTGAAGAAATAAAACAGACAGGCAAACCTGTCGAACTGGTCAGAATACAAACCTGCGGCGGCACGTCAGCTGCGACGGCAAAAGGTATAGAGACTGCCAAAGCCTTCCGCAAAGAACTGGACAAGCTTGAAAAAACAGAAATTGACGCATCACAACTTGTTCTCGGACTTGAATGCGGAGGTTCTGACTTCACGTCGGGAATAGTCTCCAATCCTCTGGTCGGCTACGTTGCCGACAGGCTTGTGAAGCTGGGCGGAACAGTCATTCTTTCGGAAACTACGGAAATGATAGGTGCGGAGCATCTGCTTGCTGCGCGCGCACGCTGCCCCGAAGTTGCGGACAAACTGCTTGCAGCTGTTGAAAACGTTGAACAGCAGGCGAAAAACATGAACGAAGACCTGCGCGGAAGCCAGCCGACGCCCGGCAACATTGAAGGCGGACTCTCAACAATAGAAGAAAAATCGCTTGGCTGCCTTGCGAAAGCGGGAAGCACAGCTGTCAACGAAATGCTTGAATACGCGCAGATACCGGCCGCAAAAGGTCTTGTAATAATGGATACGCCGGGCTACGACGTGGAATCTGTTACCGGAATGCTTGCCGGAGGCGCTCAGGTTGTCCTCTTCACGACAGGCAGAGGCACGCCTGTCGGTTCTCCGACGGCTCCCGTTATAAAAATCACCGGCAATGCGCAGACGGCGCAGAGAATGGCGGAAAACATAGATTTTGACGCAAGTCCGGTGCTTGAAGGAAAAGAAAGCCTTGAAGAAGCGGGCGAAAAACTCTTTGAACTGCTGATGCGCGTTGTCAACGGCGAACAGAGCTGCGCAGAAAGACTCGGACACTGCGAATCAGCCATAACAAGAAAAGGGCCGAGTTTTTAGAAGAAAATTACCGGTTGCCGGGTAAGTGCCTTGCTCCGCAAGCCGTTATTGAAATTAAAGGCATAGACCAAAAAATTTAAAGCGTTAAGGTTCTAATTTCCGGCATCGCGACAAGGTGTGATGCCGGAAGTTGTAATTGATCATTGTTTTTTTACCGTGCCAATGCTTTTTTGATAAGCTCTTTGCGCAGATTTGAGAGCCTGTGCGTCAGGTCAACGTAATACTCCTGCGGATTGGAGCTGCGCAGAACCTCAGGATACAGCGTTTTCATCTGCTCCTCGCAGTATGCCCTGCGTTCGTGAACATCGGGCATTTTATATATCTGCCTCCCGTTCTCAAAAACCTTGATGCGAAGATTTTTAACGTTGTAATCCGTTATCGTTTTTGTCTTCCATTCCTCAATATGGCTTGTAAGCGTGAAGCAGTCTGTCGGAATTTTATCCTCGTCAAGCGCTACAACGTCGCCGAGCGCAAACCCTGAAGCTTTGTCGTAGAAGCGGTAGAGCTGCTTAAAGCCCGGAGTAACCGTTTTTGAACTGTCGTTCGTCACCTTGATTTTAGGAACGGTAACGCCGTTTTCCTCTATCGCGACGAGCTTGTAGACACCGCCGACGCGTTCGTTTGCCGCGGCGATGTTGTCGCCTGCGCCGAGCAGATTAAAGCACGCTCCCTGATGACGCAGCGAAAGGATAGTCTTCTCGTCCAATCCGTTTGAAAGGCAGATTGCCGTGTCCTGAAAGCCTGCTTCGTCCAGCAGTCTGCGTGCCTGTTTTGAAAGGTAGGCAAGGTCGCCGCTGTCAATTCTTATACCCTTGAATTTGTAGCCGTTGGGAAGCAGAAAATCGCGCGCAACCCGTATTGCATTTGGAACTCCGCTCTTCAGAACGTTGAAAGTGTCAACGAGGAACAGGCAGTTGTCCGGATTGCTCTTTGCGTACGACAGAAAAGCGCTGTACTCATCGTCCGCATCGCAGACAAGACTGTGTGCCATGGTTCCGAGCGCCGGAATGTCGTAAAGTTTTGCCGCAAGCACATTGCTTGTGCCTCCGCAGCCTCCGACGAAAGCATATTTGCTTGCCTCAACGGCTGAAGCGATGCCTCTTGCGCGTCTTGCGCCGAATTCCATAACAGGGGCGCCGCCCGCCGCTTCGCAGATGCGCCGCGCAGCGGTTGTTACGAGAGTGCCGTGGTTAAAAGCGGCAAGCAGGGCGGTTTCGCAAAGCTGCGCCTCAATAACGTTGGCGCGGACGGTAAGAACAGGCTCCTGCGGAAAAACAGGGGTGCCGTCCTCAACAGCGTAGACATCGCCGGTAAATTTCAGCTCACGCAGATACTCAAGAAAAGCATCAGAAAAGCAGCTTTGGCTTCGCAGATAATCTATATCCTCTCCCGTGAACGAAAAGCCGTTGACGTAATCAATAATTTCGTCAAGCCCGCCGGAAATGGAATAGCCCCCGTCAAAAGGATTTCTGCGGAAGAAAATATCAAAATAACCTATTTTATGCGTTTCATTGCGGTCAAAATAGGTCTGTGCCATCGTAAATTCATAAAAGTCGGTCATCAGCGTCCGGTTCACTGTTTGCGCCTCCCTTTCGTTTACGGAACAGTATACAACATTTTAATAAAAAGAGCCAAAGGTTTGCGCAATTTTACCATATCCTGTCTGAAACGGACTGCTGTTGAGGAAAATCAGATTAAACCGCAATACGAATGCAATACAAATCTTGCACAATTTATTTTTGATGTTGGCGTTTTTCAATAAAGAGTATATAATAGTTTCACCTTGAAATTTCAACGACGCGAAGGAGAGAAGCATTATGGCAGAGAAGAAAGCAAAAGCCGCAAAAGCCGCTCCGAAAGTAGAAGAAAAAAAGGTACAGGGTGCTGCGGCAAAAGAAAAACCGGCAGTCAAAAAAGCTGCTCCGAAAAAAACCGGACAGAAACCGAAGGCTGCGAAAGCCGAGGTTAAAACTGTTAAAAAAGCTGCTCCGAAGAAAACAGCGCCGGCAAAGGCAGTAAGCGAAGTTAAAGCCCCGGCGGCAAATGAGGTTAAAAAGCCGGCGGCAAAGGCAGAGCCGAAGGAGAACAACATTTTCAAAGCAATTCAGAAGGCTGACTTGGCAAGCTTCACGGCACTTGTTGCCTCGCAGAAAAACAAACGCGGGGAATACGGCCGCACGCCGCTCATGACCGTGTGTCTTATTCGCAGCAACCCGCGCATGACAGACGGCTCAAACTACGAAACACACCGCGTTACCACCGCCAAGGAAATCTACGACAAAATGTATCAGCTTTTGATTGACGCCGGCTGTGACACAAATGCGATGGACGATGCAGGCAACACGGCTCGCGAATACAACTACGGCGGAATTCTCAACCAGATGCTCGCCGACTAAACATTGTTTTATCCTGTAACAAAAGGAACCTGCCTGTGCAGGTTCCTTTTGTTATTTCAATGCCGCAGGGAAATCTGCTTTATAAAAGCGTTCACCTGAGAAGAATTAAAAATGCCGCGCAGCGAAAGTGAAATCCTTACATTATAAGCTTTCCGCCGTTTTTGTTGTTGAGGCTGTCGAGCTCATTGAGAACGTTTGCGTTTGCAACGGCGATTTTCGGTTTCTTTGCCTCTGCTTCGCGCATCATTTCTTCAACCTTTTTCTTGTATTCCTCCATGGTCTTTTTGATTGATTCCGTGTCGCCTTTCAGCCATTCAGTAATGCCCTGCGTCACCGTGTCGCATACGTCGTCGCCGGGTTCTTCGGCAAGCCCGCCGAGCTCGCGGAGCATTCTGTACTCTTCTTTTACAGAAGCCTTGATGTCTTCGTCCGTGAGGATGCCTTTTTTGTAAAGCACGCGGTTGATGATATTTGCCCTTGTTTTGTTGTTTTCGTCGTTTGCGGAAAGCGCTTCAACGCGCTGAACGAGCATTCCGATAACTTCTTCCAGACTTATCTGCATAGGTGCTGCCATAAAAATCACTCCTTTGAATATTTTGTCCGCTTTTAATTTTAGCATAATTGCCGTATTCAGGCTATAATGTAATTGACAAACGGAGGGA
>JAUNNW010000017.1:12901-15192 GCA_030531285.1 Synergistaceae bacterium
TAATTTTAGCATAATTGCCGTATTCAGGCTATAATGTAATTGACAAACGGAGGGATTGCATGAGCAGAAAGGTTGACGCGGCGCTTTCAGTGTTAAAAGCAGCGCTAAAGCCGGGCAGAAGAGCGGCTGCCCTTGTCCGTTTTGCCGCCGGCTGCGCTGAAATTTTGCAGCCGCGCCGCAGCGTTGCGGAGAAAAATCTGGAAATTGTTTTCCCCGGCATTTCAAAGGAACGCAAAGCACACCTGATTAAGGAATGTTACGAGAGCCTTGCCTGGACAGGTGCCGAGCTGTTCGGCTGGCAGGACAATCCGGAGCTTATAAATGAATGGACTGTTGAGGTTGAGGGCAGACAGCACATTGACAATGCGCTTAAACTCGGCAGAGGAGTGCTTTTTCTCACGGCTCACATCGGCAACTGGGAGCATGCGGCGGCGTGGATAGGGCGCAACTACGGGTCTTACGGCATTGCGCAGCACAACAAAAGTCCTTTCCAAAAGGAACTTATCAGCAGGCTGCGCGCCTCGTCAGGGCTGAAGGTTATCGGCAAAGAAGAACCGATGACACGCATTGTTTCTGTACTTAAAAAGAACGGCCTTGTCGGCATAGTTTCAGACCAGCACGCAGGCGGAGACGGAGTACAGATTCCTCTGTTCGGCAAAGCGGTGTCCACGGCTCAGGGGCTTGCCGTATTCTCATGGCTGACGAAGGCGCCGATAATTCCCGGCCGCTCAATAAGGCTTGCGCCGTACAGATTCAAAATGCAATTTCTTCCGCCGATTGCGTGGGAAAAACTTGCAGCAAGAGAAGAAACGCTGTACGACATTTCCCGCAAAGCGAACAAAGTGATTGAAAAATGGGTGCTTGACACGCCCGGGCAGTGGCTTTGGCTTCACAAACGTTTTAAGGAAGCAGCGGACTACAAATGAAAGCAGCCTTAATTCTTTTCAGCGCATATTTCGGGGCGTGCCTTGCATCGTTTGTCCTTGCCGCGGCTGAGCGTACGCTTGAAGAAAAAAAATGGTACGGCGCGGAACGTTCAAAATGCGATTCCTGCGGCAAAACGCTGACGGCGGCAGAGCTTTTTCCGATATTTTCCTTTCTGTTTCAGAAAGGACGCTGCAAAAACTGCAAAGCAGAAATACCTCGCGAAAGTCTGATTGTCGAATTTATCGGTGTGTTCTGCGGCGCGCTTTTCGCAGCCCGCTTTTGCTTTTCGCCTGCGCTGCTGTTCTGCCACACGGCGTTCCTGTTTCTGCTTTTTTCTGCGCTGACGGACATAAAAAGCGGATATATTTACGACAACTGGGCTTTTGCAATGGCAGGCTTCGGACTTGCGGAAAGACTGCTGTTCGGCGGATTTCATGCGCTGGCAGACGGAATAAGCGGCGCACTTGCAGGTTTTGCCCTGCTGTTCGCGATATATCTTCTCAGCCGAAAAAAAGGCATGGGGCTTGGAGATGCGTATCTCATGCTTGGTTTCGGCGCGATCTTCGGCTGGAAAATTACGTTGCTCGGGCTTTACTGCGCGTTTTTCGCCGGAGGCTGCACGGCTGCCGTGCTGCTGCTTGCGAAAAAGGCATCGCGCAAAACCGCGCTTCCACTTGTGCCGTTTTTGGCGACAGGGGCGCTGCTTGCGGTTGAAATTTATCCTGCGGTATTCGGTTATCTCGGCATAACCGCCGACCTGCCGTTCTGAAAATTTTACAAATCACACTCACAATAAAAACTCGGAGGTGCAATTATGCCGGAAGAAACAATCAAACGCACAAAAGTAGAGCCAAAAAAAGTGCCGGGACCTGATCTTTTCTGGTACGAGCTTGACGACACAAATGTTCCCGAAGCTGAAGCCACGGGGCAGAAGATGATTGCCGCCGTTGAAAAAATGCTTTTTATCGACGCGGATATGGTTCCGGTTGGCAGGGAAGTTTTTGCCAGAAATCTGAAAGAAGAAAACCTGTTCCTTTTCGGACGCTGTTTCCCGAAAGGGCTGGGCAATTTTGGAGGCCCTCAGATTCAAGCGAAAACGAGCGGAAAGTTTTATCCTGTTCCCGACGGGGAATATTTCATCATCGGAATGCTGAGAGACTATTTTGAAGCAGGGGAAGCCGGCAGACGCACGAGAAGGAACAGCGGAACTGCCGCGCCTCACAGGGGATAAGAAGCAATTACTATACGGACATAAACAAACGGCTTGGGAAAATTTTAAAAAATCCCAAGCCGTTTTTTAATTTGCCCAAAAATAATTTCGGGTACACTCAACATCGGGCTTGACTGCCGAAATTTACATTTCG
>JAUNNW010000138.1 GCA_030531285.1 Synergistaceae bacterium
CATTGGAGAAATGCAGATAAAAATGAACAGAGAAGAACTGCTTGAAAATTTTCAGACAAAGATTGGATATCATTTCAAAGACATGAGGCTTCTGGAAGAAGCGCTGACTCATGCTTCCTATGCAAATGAGAACGGCCTTGCGTACAACAACGAACGCCTTGAATTTCTCGGCGACGCTGTACTGGAACTTATATCAAGCGAAATTATATACGGTATGCTGAGCGGGGTTGACGAAGGGCAGCTTACCAAAGTGCGGTCACAGCTCGTATGCGGTCAGACGATGTCCGACTGGGCTGAAAAGCACGGTCTTGCTGCTATACTTCGGACGGGAAAATCAGTTAAAGGCAGCGTATCAAAAGCCATGCTGGAAAATGCAGGAGAAGCAGTTTTCGGCGCTGTATTCCTTGATTCGGACTACGAAACCGCAAAAAAAGCGGCTAAAAATTACCTATTGGAGCAGGCAGACCACGTTTCCCTCAACTATGTTGACAGCAAAACCATGCTTCAGGAATATGTGCAGTCCAAATACAAAGGGGAAACGCCCCGCTATGCAACGCTTTTCCGTCCTGAACCGGACAGCGGTGAGTTTTTTAAGGTTGCAGTGTTTATAGACGGAAAAGAAATTGCCCAGGGCAGCGGCAAAAACATTAAATCCGCGGAATTTATGGCGGCAAGAAACGCGCTGGATATCCTGAAGGTTCGGAACTGATATGAATAGGTACGGCAAACTGTTGAAAAAAATATATTTTCTGCTTGCGGTCAGCCTGCTGCTTGTACAGGCAGCGCCTGCTTCTGCCGCGCGGTTTGTTTCATCATCGCCGTACGTTAACACGGTTATTTCGTTTATTTCAGGAACCAAAGCAGGCAAAGGCAGGGCCGCCTTTGTCGCGCTTAATGAAAAAGAGCTGCGCAGACGCGGCGGAGTACGGCTTTTTAAAGATACGGACGTTTCGCAGGACGAAATACTGCGCTCCTATTATGATCCGGCGCGTATTCCGTACGTGGCGCATGCCGTCATGCGCATTGCAAGCACGGCTGACAATGCGAATTACAAATATTATCAGCGCAGGCTTGCGGAATTTCAGGCTGCCCTGGACAGCGCCGTGGATATCGGACGCTACTGTCTGCCGGGTGATGTCGCTTTTTTGGATTTGACTGGGATTGAGGGAGCGCTTATCAGTTCGGCGCACGACGCGACGGTGCGGCCGGACAAAAGCGAATGGAAGCGCTGGGAGTCGGATGACACGGAATCGCTGAAAAAACTTGTGGAAATGTCTGAACAGAAAGGCACTGTAATACTTGTGGACGGCTGGACGCTGCCGCAGGTAAATGCCTGTCTTGTGAATTACAAAAAGAAAATATATCTGCCGCGGGCAGAAACAGGAGAAAACTATTTTAACTCGCTGATGTCCATATACAGGTATGCGGCAAAGCGGCTGAAATATTTTAAGGATACTAATAAATAGAGATACTAAACAAATTTATCAAACAGAAAGGGGAAGGCAAAAAATGAAAAAAACAGCATTCGTGATTTTTGCGGCGGCGGCAGTCTGTATTGCAACTGTTGCGTTTTCCCAGACCAACGGCTCAATTGAGGCTGAAGAACTGAATTACAATATAAATACCAAGGCGGCGTCTGCCGTTGGCAGCGTTGTCTTCACAAAAGGACAGGACGTGCTTAAGGGCGACAGGGCAGAAGGCTTTGTAGACAAACAGATAACCATGTACGGTAATCCGGTGCGCGGCGACATTGTTTCCCGCAATGCGACTGTAAGCGCTTCCAAAGCTGTATGGACAGCAGATCCCGAGGTTGAAAATTCTGACTGCGTGGAGGCTTTCGGAGAGGTCAAAATCAGACAGGGCAAAGTAAATTTTCTCAATGCGCCGGAGGTTAAAGTTATTACCGGAAGAAAGGTGTACGAAGCTCACGGGGGCGTTGAGCTGCTGTACAACAATATATATGCCAAAGCTGCCGACCTTATGCGCAGCGGAGAGGATTTTAGGGGAATTAAGGTTGCGAAACTTGAGAACAGAAAAGAAAAATATGCAATTTCCGCAGATGAAATATACGGCAAAATAAATGACAAAGATGAGGTGCAGTCTGCTGTAGCGCACGGGAAAGTTGTTTTTGACCATACGGACAAAAAAGGGGTTAAAGGCAGGCTTTTCGGAGATAAAGCGGTTTATGACAAAAAAAGCGGCAATCTTGTTGTAACCGGCAACGCGCACGGTATTCGCGAGGACGGCAAGACGATAAAAGCCGACATGCTTGTCTACAATGAAATAACTAAGCTGGTAGAAGCAAAAGGAAACAGCAAAATTACCTTTGTTACGGACAAATAGTTCGGGGGAGATTATTTTGGAGAAAATACTGCGTGCTGAAAATCTGGTAAAAATATACAACAAACGCAGGGTTGTCGATGACCTTTCAATTCATATAAAAACCGGAGAAATAGTCGGGCTGCTCGGGCCTAACGGAGCCGGCAAAAGTACGTCGTTCTACATGATTACCGGACGTATTCTTCCCGACAGCGGACGTGTTTTTATAGGCGATACGGAAATGACGCAGATGCCGATGTACAAGCGTGCGAGATGCGGTTTAGGCTATCTGCCGCAGGAAGACTCAATTTTCCGCAGACTTACCGTATTCCAGAACCTTGATTTGGTGCTTGAAGAAGCCGGAATGGAAAAAACTGCACGGCATGAGAAAATACGCCGGCTTTTGAAGGAATACGGCATAGAGCAAATCAAGGACACGCAGGGAATATCGCTTTCGGGCGGTGAAAGGCGACGCGTGGAAATAGCGCGCTGCCTTGCCCTTGAGCCTTCGTATATCCTGCTTGACGAACCGTTTAGCGGGATAGATCCTATCGCGGTTGCTGACATACAGTCAATGATAAAGGCTCTCCGTGAACGCGGCTACGGGGTGCTTCTGACAGACCACAACGTGCGCGAAACGCTCTCAATAACAGACAGGGCGTACCTTATACACGACGGGAAGGTGTTTCTTGAGGGATTGCCTGATGAAATAGCGCATAACGAAGAAGCTAAAAAATGGTATTTGGGA
>JAUNNW010000139.1 GCA_030531285.1 Synergistaceae bacterium
TGAGCAAATCAAAAGGCAACGTCATCGACCCGCTCGTCATAGTCAAAGACTACGGGGCAGACGCGCTTCGACTGACAATGGCTGCATTGACCGTGCAGGGAAGAGACATCTTCCTTTCAACGGAACGTATAGCTACCTACCGTCTCTTCCTTAACAAACTTTGGAATGCGAGCCGTTTTGCGCTCATGAACCTTGAAGACGCCGAAAAAGGTCAGAAATGGGACGAAAAACAGCTCAAACTTCAGGACAAATGGATACTCAGCAGACTTGCGGAGGTTACAGCAGAAATCACAAAGCTGCTTGACGGGTACTTCTTCGGCGAAGCGGCGCGCCTTATGTACGATTTTGTATGGGGCGAACTCTGCGACTGGTATCTTGAGCTTGCCAAACCTGCGCTTCGCGGAGACGAAGGCGAAGAACGCCGCAAATCGACACAGGCTGTTCTGCTTGTCCTCTTTGAAGACGTGCTCAAACTTCTGCACCCGTTTATACCGTTTGTTACGGAAGAACTTTGGCATGCCTTCCCGTTCGGTGACAGCTATGTTATGAAAAACTCATGGCCGAAAGCGCGTCTCGAAACTCTTGACGAAAAAGCCGCGGCAGACATGAAATTCATACAGGAAATAATCCGCACAATCCGCAGCCTGCGCGCCGAAGCGAGAATTGCTCCTTCGCAGCAGATACCGCGTGTTGAAATCACGGTGCATGACGATGCCAAACTTGCGCTTGCCAAAGAAAACGAACGTCAAATACTCCTGCTTACGCGCGTTGAAACAATTGTTGTCTCTGAAAACAAACCTGAAAAGAGCCTTGCCTCAGTGCTTGACGACGTACAGATATATCTGCCGGTAGGCGATCTGCTTGACGTTGAAAAAGAAATTCAGCGCCTTAAAGCGGACCTTGCCAAACTTGAAAAAGACATAGCAAAGAGCAGCGGCAAACTTGCAAATCAGAACTTCATGGACAGAGCTCCGGCGGAAGTCATAGAAAAAGAAAAGACCGAACTGGCTGAAAACAGCGCCAAAAAAGAGCGTATGCTCGAGAACCTTAAGAGCTTGGCGGAATAGCTGCAAAATGGAAATTAAATTTTCGGAAATAGAAAACGAACTGCAAAAAATCGCAAGCCCCGGAATTCACCCGGGGCTTGCCCGCCTCTCCAAACTGCTGGCGCTTCTCGGAAACCCCGAACGGCAGTTTAAGGCAGTACACGTTGTAGGCACCAACGGAAAAGGCTCAACCTCCGCAGCGGTTGAAAACATACTGCGCTGTTCCGGCTGCAAAACAGCCCTCTACACCAGTCCGCACCTTGCCTGCTTCGGCGAAAGACTGCTGATAAACGGCGAAATGCTTCCTGCTGCTGACTGGCTCAGGGTTATCGAACGGATAAAAACCGTGCTTAAAAACAGCGGCACGGCAGAAGAAGATATGCCGACCTATTTTGAACTCACAACGGCGTCGGCATTTATGCTGACTGCTCAAAAAAACGTGGATATAGCGGTTATCGAGGCGGGACTCGGCGGTCGGCTTGACGCGACAAACACGCTTGAAAACGTCGTTTTAACCCTCGTAACGCCGATAGGAATTGACCATACAGACTATCTCGGAGATACGCTCGAAAAAATTGCAGCCGAAAAATTTGCCGTAATACGCAGGAACGTCCCCGCAATATTTGCCGGAGGGGATGAAACACTTGAAAAGCAATTCCTCGAAAAATGCGCACAGGAAGGAACAAACGGCAGCCTGCTTTCAAAAACAGAATACAGCCTGACAGAAACTTCGCTTGACGGAACAATCCTCAGCTTTCGCGGCAAAAGCTACAAAACGGCGCTGGCTGGCGCCTATCAGGCGGACAACACGGCTCTTGCTCTCTCTGCCGCGGAAGAACTCCGCAAAAGCTTCGGCGGAATAACGGAAGAAACTGTCAGAACTGCCCTGAGTACGATAAAATGGCAGGGGCGCATGGAAATTGTGCGGAAAAATCCGCTGCTTCTGCTTGATGGAGCGCACAATCCTCACGCAATAAAAAGACTTGCCGAAAACATTAAACTTATCTTCAAAGGTCAAAAAATATGTTCGGTAACTGCAATGATGCGCGACAAAGACGTTAAAAACGCTTTAGGACTGCTCAAAGAACTTAATCTTGAACTTTACTGCACGGAAGTGCCTCAGATGGAACGGAGCATGAAAGCGGAAGAAATGGCAGAAACAGCAGAAAATCTCGGCTTTGACGTCAGAGGAAACTTTGACTCGCCCTACGACGCGGTAAAAGAAGCCTCAAAACAAGGTTGTCCTGTTCTCTGTTTCGGCAGTCTGTATATGCTTGCCTGGCTTAAAGAAAACTATCCGGAAGAATTTTTAAAGTGACGAAATTCTGTCAAAAAACAAACGGCGCGGGGAACTAAATCCCGGAATAAAAATAAAAAAAGCGGGGCAGTCCCGCTTTCCTGTTTTGTTATAACTCAACGCAAAGTGCAGCCGTTTTTAATCAAAAAAACGCGATTCTTTCTTGAACTTAACGACTTTTCCTGTTTCCGTTGTAATTTTAATCTTGTATTTGTAGGAGCCCGCCACGTACTTAAACTCGTAGACGGTACCGTAGTAATCGTCTGTGTCAAGCTCTTCCTTAACAAGTTTTGCGTTAGGATTGCCTATTTTCTCAAGCGCGATTTTCTTTGCCTGCTCCATGCTGATTTCAGCAAAAGCTGCCGTGCATACTGCAAGCAGAAGGAGTAACCCGATGCAGATTTTAACCGTTATTTTTTTCATTGTAACCCGTCCTTTCAAATTACAGCACATCGCCTTACGGACAGATTATAGCCTGAAAGGAATAAAAATACAAGATTTTCGAAGATTTTCTTTTATGTGCCGTACAGGGCAAAAGCAAAACAAAGCAAAACTATTCAGCGCCGGCATCACATGGCGCAAAACGGCTTGGGAATTATAAAATTATAAAAATCTCCCAAGCCGTTTTTAATTTTGCCCAAAATTGCTATTGGGTACAGTAAACATAAGCCATAAACCGT
>JAUNNW010000140.1 GCA_030531285.1 Synergistaceae bacterium
GAAAAATCTTCCATCGCCGGATAGAGTATTTCCTCAACGTTGGCAGGCATTCTGTGTATTTCGTCTATGAAAAGCACGTCTCCTGGCTGTATATTTGAAAGCAGCGCGGCAAGGTCGCCTGCGCGTTCAAGAGCCGGACCGGTCGTAACGCGGAGAGTGCCGTGCATTTCTCTGGCGATGATTCCGGCAAGCGTTGTTTTGCCAAGCCCTGGAGGACCGTAGAACAGCACATGGTCAAGCGGTTCCTCGCGCTGAAGAGCCGCGGTCATAAATATGCTGAGCTTGTCCTTAAGCTCCGACTGCCCAACAAATTCTTCAAGCGCAGCAGGGCGCAGCGACTGAACGTCAAAATCATGTTCGGGTTCGTAACGCATTCTTTCCATAAGTTTATCTTCCGTATCGGGATACATCATAGCCGCAAACCTCCGCTAACGCCTCTGAAGCATACTGAGAGACGCCCTGAGCAGTTCGGTTTCCGTCCACTCTTTTTCGGGGTCAGCCATGCCTTTTGAAAGGGCGACCGCACGGGCGGCCTCGCTTTGTGAGAAACCAAGTCCGACAAGTGCGTCCAGAACAGAATTGTCAAAGCTTCCGGAAGCAGGTGAAGAAGTGAAACCGCTGGCGGCTCCTAGAAATCTCTTTTCAATTTTGTTTTTAAGCTCGAAGCAGATGCGTTCAGCGCGTTTTGCGCCAAGTCCAGGGGCAGTAAGCATACGCGGCGATTCGCTTGTAATCGCCTGCACAACGTCATCAAAGTTGTTGTGTCGCAAGACTGTAATCGCAAGCTTTCCGCCTACGGTTTTCACCTGCACAAGTTCCAAAAACAGTTCTTTTTCCCTCTCGTCGGCGAAACCAAACATACTTACTCCGGCATCGCTTATCTGCATGTACGCGGGACAGTTGATTTCCTCCCCCGCAACGGCATTGTTGATCAACGCTTTTGAAACAAAAAGCTGTATTCCGAAACCGGAAACGTCAAGTATTATGCTGTCGTCAGTTACGGAAAGCACTTTTCCGCGAAGCGAACTTATCATTTTACAACCCTCTCAAAAGACTGTTGTCAAAATTGGAAACGGTCATACCCGCAATGGCTATTGCCAAAGCGTCGGCTGCGTCATCCGGTGTTGGACGTTTCGGAAGCCCTAGAATTTTCGCCACCATTCCCTGAACCTGAATTTTTTCCGCAAGCCCGTAGCCGCATACTGCCATTTTAACGTCGGCAGGCTTTAACTCATACGGTTCAAGCCCGAGTTCGGAAGCGTACAGCAAAATTATTCCGCGCGCTTCCCAAACCATTTCTGCGGTCGTCACGTTTCTGCCGAAGAACAGTTTTTCAACAGCAAAAACGTCAGGACTGTACTGGTCAAGAATTATGTGCAGCTCATCGTAAAGACATTTTAGACGCTGAGTAACAGAAATCTTTGTAGGCGTTTTGACGACGCCATACGTTTCGCACACAAGCCTGTTTCCTATCTGCGAAATTACTCCGTAGCCGCAAGTACCAAGCCCCGGGTCAATGCCCAGGGCTCGCTTCGGTTTATTTTGCGTATTAGTCGTCAAGCTGTGCAAGAACGTCGTCTGCAATTACAAAGTTCGCGTAAACAGCCTGAACGTCGTCTTCTTCCTCAAAACGCTCTACCAGCGAGAGCATTTTCTGAGCTTTTTCCTTCGTTGTGATTGTGACCGTATTTTTCGGAATCATTGCAATTTCCATTGATTCTACGTTGTAGCCTGCGTCTTTGAGCGCCTGAGCAACTTTTGCGAGCATGGTGGCTTCGCAGTTGACTTCAAAGCCTTCTTCTCCTGCCGTCATATCGTCTCCGCCGGCGTCGAGAACTGCCATCAGCAATTCTTCTTCATCAATGCCTTGTCCGACAATCTGGATTATGCCTTTGCGGTCAAAATTCCATGCAACGCAGCCCATTTCGCCGATCTGTCCGCCGCATTTCGTAAAGAGCGAACGCATAACAGGAGCCGTTCTGTTGCGGTTATCGGTCATAGCATCAACCATAACCGCAACTCCGTCCGGACCGTAACCTTCATAGTAAATTTCTTCCATTGGTCCGCCGAGTTCTCCTGTTCCTCTTTTAATTCCTCGGTCGATGTTGTCAGCAGGAACGTTACCGGCTTTTGCTCTGTCTATTGCGACTTTAAGACGAAAATTGGCATTCGGGTCTCCGCCGCCTTCTCTTGCGGCTGCGATTATATCCTTAATAAGTTTCTGGAAAGCTACTCCTCTTTTTGCGTCCTGTGCTTCTTTGCGGCGTTTAATACCCGCCCAGTGTGAATGTCCTGACATCTTTATCACCTCATAATAGATTTAGTTTCTAATTTAAAACACGAAAAACACACAGAAAACTGCCCGCACTTCAGCATAGGTTCGGAGGAAGCGAAACGCGCTCAACGAACCACGGTTTCGCCAGTTTCTGATTGTTTTCAAAGTATCTTCTTCGCAGCATGCGTCCACTCCGCGTCTTGCGATTTAGTACTAATATTTTAGCATAAATGAGCGCATGACAACAGTATAAATTAAAATTCGTACTGCCGTCCGCACATTATTTTTAATAATTTCCTATTGAGGCGACCATAACCGCTTTTATCGTGTGCAGTCTGTTTTCGGCTTCATCAAAAACCTTTGAGAACGGCGCCTCAAGCACATCTTCCGTGACTTCGTTGCCCTTTACCGCAGGCAAGCAGTGCAGGAATATCGTTTCAGCCTTGCCTGTCGCTTTTATAAGCTCCATATTGACCTGATAGGGTGCAAGCAGTTTTTTGCGTTCCTCGTACTGTGTCTCCTCGCCCATCGATGCCCATACATCGGTATAAACAACATCTGCGTCTTTGACAGCTTCTTTCGGCTCAGAGATTATTTCGATTATCGCTCCGGTTTTGTCACCTTCGGCTATTTTCCTGCATTCGGCGACAAGTTCCGGTGCCGTATGAAGCGCCTCAGGAGCACAGACAACAAAATGAAGCCCGCATTTTGCGGCGCCTATCATAAGCGAATTTGCCATATTGTTGC
>JAUNNW010000141.1 GCA_030531285.1 Synergistaceae bacterium
AGGCGTTTGATCTCGGCGCTTCGCTCAGAGGGCTCTGCATAGGCAAAATTCTTTCAGTCGCACCGCATCCGAACGCTGACAAGCTGCGTATCTGCAGCGTTGATCTTGGTGACGCTGAGCCGAATGAAATAGTCTGCGGCGGCGTAAATCTTGAGCCCGGTATGCTTGTGTGTGTTGCGAAGCCCGGTGCCTGGGTAGTGTGGCACGGCGAAGGCGAACCGGTTGAAATCAAGCCTGCGAAGCTTAGGGGAGTAATGAGCTACGGCATGATCTGCGCATCTGACGAGGTTGGTTTGGGAGACCTTTTCCCCGCAACGCAGCATGCGGAAATTATTGACCTTACCGCGTTCGGCGCAAAGCCGGGAACGCCTGTGGCGGAAGCTCTCGGTCTGAACGACATTATTATTGACATTGACAACAAATCAATGACAAACCGTCCTGACCTTTGGGGACATTACGGAATGGCAAGAGAACTTGCCGCGATTTACGGCCGTGAACTGAAGCCGCTTGAGGAAGTAGAGCTTCCTTCTGTTTCTGACGGACTTGAAGTCAAAATTGAAAACGCGGAGCTCTGCCCTCGCTATACCGGACTTGTGATCAGGAACGTAAAGAGCGTTGAATCGCCGTTTGAACTGAAGAGCCTTATGTGGCGCGTCGGTATGCGTCCGATAAATCTCATTGTTGACATCACGAATTACGTTATGCTTGCTACCGGGCAGCCTACGCACGGTTTCAGCCGAGATCATATAAAGGGCGCAATAACCGTGCGCTGTGCAAAAGAAGGCGAGACACTGCAGCTTCTTGACGGTACGGTGCTTGAACTGACAAATCATGACCTCGTCATTGCCGATGATAAAGCACCTGTCGCTCTGGCGGGCATTATGGGCGGAAAACTTGATTCTATCCTGCCTGAAACTACTGAAATAATTATGGAAATCGCAAATTTCAACGCGCTTTCAGTTAGAAAAACGACACAGCGTTTCGGCATAAGAACCGAAGCTTCTTCGCGCTACGAAAAGGGTATTGACCCGCAGCGTGTTGACAGTGCAGTTTCCGTGGCTGTCCGCATGTTCAGAAAATATTTCCCTGAATGTGTGCTTTCAGGCTGTATTGACAGTTATCCGGCGCCTCTCGCACCGGCAAGGGTCAGCGTTGACGCAGGCTGGCTTAACAGAAGGCTCGGCAGCGAACTTAAAAAAGGACAGGTGGCAGAAACGCTTTCAAGGTTAGGCTTTGTGACGGAAGAAAAAGAAGGCTACTACGAGGTAACTGCGCCGACCTGGCGTTCAACAGGCGATATTTCGCTTCCTGACGATATTCTTGAAGAAATCGCACGTCTTATAGGCTACGAAAACTTTGATTTCGTTCCGCCGGTGATTACGCTTGACAAGGCTGTAAATCAGAGAAAATTTGACACGGAAAGAGTTCTGCGCGAATATCTTGCTTTCCGCTGCGGAATGCAGGAAATATTTACCTATCCCTGGATTGAAGACGTGTACGTTAATGCTGCCGGAGTTGACAAGGCCAGTATGCTCAAACTGTCAACGCCGCCATCTCCTGAACAGGCAAATCTGCGCTCTGCGCTTGTTCCCGGAATTCTTATGGCTGTTGCGAATAACCTGCGTTACTTTGACGAGTTTAAGCTGTTTGAGCTTACCCCTGTATTTTTCAACAGGGATTATCACAGCGTAAACTCAGAAGCAGAAAAACTTCCAATGATGGAAAGACACGTTGCCGGAGCGTTTGTTGGCAGTAATCCGCGTCTTATGTTCCGCGAAGCAAAAGGCATCATGGAATACATGCACAGGTACGTTCAGGTGGAGCAGCTTTCATTTGCGCAGGCAGAAAAGCCGGTGTGGGCAGAGGACAAAGTTTGGCTGAACGTTATAGCTGACAAAGACGTAATCGGCTGCATCGGACTTGTATCGCAGAAAGCGGCGAAGGCTGCCGGAATCAAACGCGCTCTTGCCGTAATTTTTGAAATGAACGTTGAGAAGCTGCAGCCTCTTGCATCACGCCAGAACAAGTTTGCTCATTTGCCGGAATATCCGCTTGCAGACTTTGACCTTTCAGTTATTTTTGACGAAACCGTAACCTGGGATCAGATTCGCAGTTTCGTGGAAAAAGTTGAACTTGTACGCGATACGCAATTCGTAGAAGAATACCGCGGCAAGCAAGTCGGCGAAGGCAAGAAATCTGTGACGTTCCGTACCTGGATAGGTTCCGATAAAGGCACTTTGACCTCCGAACAGATAGAAACTGCAACGAAACAAATTGTTAACAAGCTTGTCAAAAAACTTTCCGGCGAAGTCCGGGATGCTTAAACGGGGTGAACGATATGATGGAAAATTTTGACGCTCTTGAAAAAGCAATTGATGAAATGGGAGATTTTATTGATACTCTCGCAGCAGAAAATGCACAGCTTAAGAACGATATTACCGGTCTCAAAAATACGCTTGACGACAGAAATCAGGAAATAGCCCAGCTTCAGCAGGAAATTCAGAGCAATTCTGTTAGGGTCAACGCAAGCATTGAAGCTGCTGAAAATTATGAAAAGAGAGCGGGAGGACTTCTTGCCCGAGTGCGCGCCATGCAGCAGAGAAAAGCTGCTATGGAAGCTGAGAAAATCTCAGAAGCGGCGGACAAACTTCCCGAAGAAGACGATTTCCCGAAACAGCTGAGGCTGATGGACGACTAAAATATGGGCAAATTTGAAGAAATAAGGGAAACGGCGACGGGACATTACGCGTTCTTTATAGGGGTGCATCAGTACACTCTTGCCACCCCTATGGATAAGGAGCGTCTTGCCCGCATAGTGCATAAAATACAAAAGCTTGTTGATTCTTTTCCTGCGAACATGACGCAGGATGAGCGCCTTTTCCTTTCGCTGATTACAGTTATGAACAGGCTTGACAAACTTGAAATAAAAATCAGCGACGCTTCTTCAAAAATCCCT
>JAUNNW010000142.1 GCA_030531285.1 Synergistaceae bacterium
ACCGCAGCCTTTTCTTCGTAGAGAGGTATTGTTATGTCATTTGAAATTACCTTGCAGGATTTGTCTGCTCTTGTTAACGGAAAGTTTACAGGCGACGGCAGTTACAAAATTTCAAATATTGTAAGGGCGCAGGATTTTGTACATGGCGCTATAGTTCCGCTTTGGGAAAAAAAGTTTGTCGGGCAAGTAAAGGCCGGTAGTGTATTGTTGACCAAAAACGGATGGATGCCGGAAGGCTGCAGCGGAATAGAAGTTGAAGATCCGCGCGGGGCTCTTACGGCAATTCTTGAATACATTGAAAAACTTACAAAGAAATCTAAAGCGCCGGGAATACATCCGACGGCTGTTATTGATTCCGAGGCTGAAATTGGCAGCGATGTTTATGTCGGACCTTACTGTGTCATTTCAAAAGGCGCAAAAATAGGGGATAACTGTGTGCTTGAAGGGTCAGTATGGATCGGTGAAAACGTTAAAGTCGGAGATAACTGTCTGCTTGAACCCGGAGTTATCTTTTATGACGGCATTACGATAGGCAGCCGTTGTATTTTCCATGCCAATGCAATTATCGGCTGTGACGGGTTCGGTTTCATGCCTGACCGGCAGATTGGAATACGCAGGATACCGCAGATCGGTACCGTTGTTATAGGTGATGATGTTGAAATAGGCTGTGAAACGTGCATTGACAAGGCAACATTCGGCGAAACAAAAATCGGACGCGGCGTGAAAATAGATGCCCATGTTAAGATAGGGCACAATGCAGTTGTGGGCGATTTTTCTATCTTAGTTGCTAAGGTGGGTGTTGCCGGAAGTTCCACGATTGGCAGAGGTGTGACTATGGCTGCCCAGTCAGGAGTGGCAAACCATGCTGTCATAGGTGACGGATGTACTGTTGCCGGGCGTTCCGGAGTATTCTCTGATATTCCTGCCGGCTCGGTTGTTTCAGGTTTTCCTGCACGTGAGCATAAAAAAGATCTGCGTATACAAGCAGCGCTCGGGCATCTTCCGGAACTTGAAAAAGATGTCCGTGCACTTGTCAAAAGCGTTAAAAAACTTCAGGAGAAGTGTGACTGATGGGCAGAACAATTGCAAAGCCGCTTGAATTTAAAGGCAAAGGGCTTCATTCAGGAGCAGACTGCAAAGTAGTTCTGTTGCCTTCTTCCGAAAAAGGTATACGCTTTAAAACTGAGAACGGAATTTACAAAATTTCCGAGGCTGTTGTTGAAGAAGATCAGCGGCTTACCGGTTTTGTATTTCCCGACGATACTAAAATAAGGACTGCAGAACATTTGCTTGCGGCAGTGTCCGGTATGGGAATTGATAACCTGCTGATAGAGTCTTTCGGCGGTGAAATACCGATACTTGACGGCAGCGCATCCGTTTTTGCCGAATCAATTTCTGAGACGGGCTGCACAGGTGAAAAGGAACGCAGCGCCCCTGCCGTGCCGGTGCCGTTTTGTGTTGATGAAGGAAAACGCTGCGTTTTTGCTATGCCTTCAGATGTTTTGAGGATAACCTACATTATTGATTACAGCGGAACGCCGATTGGTGTCCAGAAAGTTAGTTACGAAATAAACGAAAAGACCTTCAAGGAAATAATTTCGCGCGCAAGAACCTTCTGCCTTGCCGCAGAGCTTGATTATCTTAGGGCTAACGGTCTTGCACAGGGCGGGTCTTTGGACTGTGCCATGGTTTTTGCACAGGACAGAATGCTGAACGAAAGCGGCCTTCGTTTCCCGAATGAATGCGCCACGCACAAGGTACTTGACCTTATGGGCGATTTAACATTGTGCGGCGTGATACCGACAGCGCATTACGTAGCGGTTTGTGCGGGACATGCCGTGCATGATAAACTTGTCGCAAAGCTAAAACGCGCGCTTATATTTGATTAGGCGGTAAGCAGGTGATTTTATGAGTATGAATATTCATCCTACAGCGGTAGTTTCAAAAAAAGCCGAACTTGCGGACGGTGTAATTATAGGTCCCTACTGCATAGTTGACGACAAAGTCAAAATCGGTGAAGGTACTGAACTTAAGCCGTTTGTTCATGTCTGCGATTACACTGCTGTCGGCAGAAACTGCATTATAATGGAACATGCGAATATCGGTGCCGCACCCCAGGATTTAAGCTACAAAGGAGAGGTGTCCTATGTCGTTATAGGCGACAGAGTAACCTGCCGCGAGTTTGTTACCGTCAACAGAGCTGCGGGGGAAGGCAGCAGCACGGTTATAGGAAGCGACGTCCTGCTGATGGAAAGCGTTCACGTGGCGCACAACGTCGTGATAGGAAACAATATAACCATAGCCAATAAAACCGGCATAGCGGGGCATGTGCATATTGACGATTTTGCTGTCATAGGCGGTATGAGCGGCTTTCATCAGTTTGTTCACATAGGTAAATACTGCATGATTGGTGCAATGTCGCGCGTTGTTCAGGATATACCGCCGTTCTGCCTTGCTTCGGGAGACCCGATAAAGATTTATGACATCAATAAAATAGGGCTTCGCCGCAGAGGCTTTGAAGAAAACCAGCGTACAGCGATCCGCCGTATGTACAAACTGATTTACGGCTCGCATCTCACAGTACGCGAAGGACTTGCCGAAATTGAAAAACAGTACGGCGAAACGGCAGAAGCAAAAGAAATACTTGATTTTGCGGCGAATGCCACGCGCGGTTTTGCACAGAGAATAAAACTTGCCGGAAGAAAAGAGGCGCAGTCTTGATTAAGCTTTTTGCGCTCGACATAGACGGAACGCTGACAGACGACGGCGTGTATATGGACGGAAAAGGCGGAGAATTTAAGCGTTTCTCCGTGCGTGACGGCTATGGTATCGTTATGCTGAAAAAAACAGGGGTAAAAGTGGCGTTTATAAGCGGGCGCTATTCTGCGGCTACGCAGCAGAGAGCTGATAATCTTAA
>JAUNNW010000143.1 GCA_030531285.1 Synergistaceae bacterium
CGTTGTTAAGCTCTTCACGTTCTGATTTCTGTTCTTCAAGCTTTGCGTTAAATTCAGCCCATTTCTTTTCAACCGCTTCAAGCGCTTTCTGACTTTTCTGCAGTGCCGCAGAAGCTTTCTGATTTTCTTTCTGATTCTTTTCCTGATCTGCAAGCAGTTCATCCAGATGCTGCTTCGCTTTTTCAAGGTCTTCCTTTGCCTGCGCAAGACGACCTCTGGCTGAACGGAGTGACGAGGCAGAAGCAACGCCCGATTTTGTCAGGCTCTCAAAACGGTTTCTGCACTGCTCAAGTTCCCACGTCTGCTCTTTCTGTGATCTGGCAATTTCTTCAAGCTGTTTTTCTTTGGCAGCGCAGAGATTTTTCCATCTTTCAATCCATGCGTTCATTGCCGCTTTTACTTTTCCAGCCTGTGAATCGGCATCAGCTATTCCGGCAAGTTCAGATTCCGCAGATGCGCGGCGCATCCAGTAGAGCATGCGTCTGTCGTCTTCTATACTGTCCATTATATCTTTCAGTTTTCTCGCTTTGTCAACCTCAGGCTTTATCTCTTCCCTGCGCGTTTCAAGTTCCGACATGAGATTTCTGATCTGGTCGTATTCTTCCTTAACTGTTACGAGCCTGTCAGCAGCGTTCATGCGTTTTTTGCGGTAAATTTCCGTGCCGAACAAGGCTTCAAGACGTTTTCTTCTTTCCGCAGGACGTTCCTGTATTGCTTCGGCGACTTCGCCCTGACCGATAAACGCAAATCTGTCGCCGTCAAGTTTCCAGCGCGTTTTCATTTCCTCAAGGTCTGAAAGATTGCATTTCGCACCGTCAATAAAAAGAGAGGTCGTGCCGTCTGGCGCCGTTACCCTGCGTTTTACTATGCTGGTACCGTCTTCGTCACGGAACTGCAGAACAACTTCTCCCTCTTTTGCTTTGCCGAGGCTGGCAGAACCCTGAAAAAGAAGGTCGCTCTGCCTGGTTATGCGAAGTCTGGCGGCAGAACTGTCGCCAAGTGACCAGCGAAGAGCATCCAGCAGATTGCTCTTTCCGCTTCCGTTAGGTCCGACTATTGCCGTTAAACCGGGAGGCAGAATCAAATCGTGTGATCCGCCGAAGGATTTAAATCCCCTAAGCTGAAGGCGTCCTATATACATTTGACCGGTTCTCCTTTTTCTGCAGTTCAACTATTCTGCGTTCTGTCTGTTCCATGGTGCCCTGCATGTCAAGCCTGTATTTTCCCCACTGAATATCCTTGCTTCCGTAAAGTATTATTTTCTTTTCAAATTCGTCTTCCCAAGAAGATAGCGCCGTTTCGGATATATATTCTGCTACCGTCCGGAAACATTCAAGCAGAAGCACTTCGTTTTTTGAATCGCTGCAAATCTTTCGGATAAAGCGTTTAATGCGCATGGCAACGCTTTCCTCTTTTTCAACAGCGCCCAGTCCTGTACAGCGCATACAGCCGTGCATCATTTCAGTATGAAGATCTAGGCGGGCGCGTTTGCGCGTTATTTCGACAAGCCCGAGGTCGGTTACACCGTGAACCTTAACTTTACAGCGGTCATTCTTAAACTGTCTGTTAAGTTCCGCCACAAGCATATCTTTCTCTTCTTTTATTGCCATATCTATAAAGTCTATTATAACTATTCCGCCGATTGCGCGCAGCCTTAATTGTCTCGCAATTTCGGAAGCTGCTTCCATATTTGTCTTAAAAACAGTATCATTCAGATTTTTTGAGCCTGTAAATTTGCCTGTGTTAACGTCTATAACCGTCAGAGCTTCTGTCTGGTCAATGACAAGATATGCTCCGGACGAGAGCCACACTTTTCTTTCCTGCGCTTCAAGCAATTGTTTTTCAATGCCGTATACGTCAAAAACCGGCGTTGTGCTGCCGTAATACGTTACGTCAATTTCTTTTTCCGGCATAAACTGCTTTATACACGTCTTAATATTTTCGCAGTCTTCTTCGGTGTCAACCACTATTTCACCTATATCGTCATTCAATTCGTCACGCAGCACTCTTTCAAGCAGACCAAGCTCTCTGTGCAGAAGGCACGGCGCAGAATTCTGCGCTGCGTCCGCCTGTATTTTCTCCCACAGCAACGTAAGTTCGCGAATATCCGAAGACAGTGCTTCTTTTTCGGCATTAACCGCAGCAGTTCGTATTATCACTCCGCAGTTCTCGGGCTTGCACTCTCTCAGTATATCACGCAGACGCTCCCGTTCAGCCGCGTCTTCAATGCGTTTTGAAACACCGGTTTCCTTTCCGCCGGGTATCAGGACGAGATATCTTCCGGCAAGCGATAATCTGGAGCTGACACGTGCGCCCTTATCTTTTCTTGCATTTTTGACAACCTGGACAATCATGTCCATTCCGGCTTTGACGTCAATGCCGCGTGCGTCCGCAAGATAAAGAAATCCGTTTTTCCCGTCACCGAGGTTCAAAAACGCCGCATGCATTCCCTGAAGTACATTGTCAACCTTAGCCTTGTATATCTCATTTGTTCTATGATGGTCCATGCTGCGTTCAATAAAGAAATCGCAAAGTCTGCCATGTCCGTCAAGAATAGCAATTCTGGGCTCTTCCGCATCAAGAAGGTTGGCTATGATCTGTTTCGTCGCTTTTTCACCCATTATGCAACCCCAATCAGACAAGCGGCAAAAGCTGCTGTCCTGCTTCGTCCCACGTGCCTATTTTCTCGCGCACCATGTATAAATCAGCCCATCCGGAAATTATTCCCGCTTCCTGCAATGTTTTTACAAACAGGGATGCTCCGCAACGGTTCAGTTCACCGACAACAAGCGTTATAACCCCATCGTTTTCTTTTGAAAACCAAAGCTGTCCGATATTTTTTAC
>JAUNNW010000144.1 GCA_030531285.1 Synergistaceae bacterium
ATTGCAATAGGTGCATGGTTATATGCTAAAAAGTTTGTAAAAAAACGCTGAACGGTATTTGCTGAATGAAACAAAACGGCTTGGAAAAAAATCCCAAGCCGTTTTTACATTATCCAAAGTCGTATTCGGGCACAGCTAACGGCGGGTTGTGGTTACCGAAACTTGTGTTTCGACAATCTGCCCCCGTTTTCTTTCTTACAACAATTTTTCGCGATAGTTCCTGTTATACAAAGACGATAAAAGTGCCCAAAATGGCAATCTGTTTTTGAAAAAATCGGAAAATTTGGGAGCAGATATCCACGCTTTTTTTGCAAAAATAAAAAATCGCTGATAAGGTGATTGCTTATTTGCTGTTATTCTTTTCAAATCTCCATGCGTCACGGCAACAATCTTCCACCGTTCGCTTTGTCTGCCAGCCAAGTTCGCGCAAAGCTTTTGAAGCATCCGCATAGTATTCGGCAAGGTCGCCTGCGCGGCGCGGCGCAAATTTCTTTGGTATCGTTAGATTGTTCGCTTTTTCAAACGCTGTTACAAGTTCCAAAACAGAAATGCCTTTGCCTGTGCCGAGATTATAAACTGAAACACCTTGCGGCATTTTGGCAAGCGCCGCAACGTGCCCTTCTGCCAAATCCATAACGTGAATGTAATCGCGTATGCATGTGCCGTCTTTTGTCGGGTAATCGTTGCCGAAGATTGAAAGTTTTTTCAGCGTTCCTTTTGCCACTCTTGCAATGTACGGCATCAAATTGTTTGGTATTCCCTGAGGGTCTTCGCCGATAAGTCCGCTTTCATGCGCCCCGACAGGGTTAAAATAGCGAAGCAGCGCAACGTTAAAGCCCTTGTTTGCGTTTGCCGTGTCAGTCAGTATTCTTTCGTTTATTGCCTTTGTTTCGCCGTAAGGATTGGTCGTTTTTTTCAGCGGCATTGTTTCTGCAAACGGAATGTCATTGTCGCCGTACACTGTGGCGGAAGATGAAAATACAAATTTATTGCAGCCGTGCTTTATGCAGGCATCTGCAAGCACAACCGTGCTTTGAAGATTGTTTGAATAATATTTAAGCGGCAGTTCAACAGATTCGCCGACTGCTTTGAAGCCTGCAAAATGGATTATGCCGTCAATTTTATTTTCTGCAAAGATTTTTTCAACAGAAGCAGTATCTGTTACGTCCGTCTCGTAGAATTTGAAATCCCTGCCTGTGATTTTCCTGATGTTTTCAAGAACGGCAGGCTTGCTGTTTGAGAAGTTATCTGCAATAACAACATCATATCCTGCCTGCTGCAGGGCAGCGACTGTGTGACTTCCTATAAAACCGGCACCGCCTGTAACTAAAATTTTCATCAAAACAGTCTTTCCTATCAGCAGTTTTGCTTGCTATTCGATGTTTCCCTCGTTGGGCAATGGGTGTTAAGCATTGTCATGAATATTGACCAGTAGAAAACTAAAGAGGTGCGGTCTGTGAGATATTCATTTTCAACTAAACTTGAAGCAAGTAAACCCGCCATGATTACCGTAGTTACGAAAGGAATACACGGCAGCGGGCGCGTTTTGCAAATCTGTAAAACCGCAAATGCAAGGATTGTAAGCCAAATTGTGTATGCCATTAAAGCCGCGGGTATTCCGGCTTCAAAAGCGGCGTGAAGAAAAGTATTGTGCGCGTGTCCGTGCTGCGTTGAGCAATGGTTCTTAAAAACCTCGCGTCCATAGCCAAACACAGGCTTTTGTTTTATTGCCTTTACCGCGTCAACCCAAATATGGTAGCGGTGGTTTGAGACGTGTTCAATGTCAAAACCCTTGCCGCTTTCATTGCGCAGCTGGTTAATCTCCCTGTTAAGCATAGCCTGCAGTGACGGACTGTATCGGGCTGCGGCAAAAATCGCAAAAGCGGAGCACAGCAGAGCCGCGGCAAAAATGACGAATATCTTGACAAATTTTTTTCTGTCCGAAATCAACAACAGGATAAAAACGGCGGCAATCTCTGCCGCGAACGCAAGTCTGTAGGTTGTTACGCCTGCAAACATGGTGAACACCAATGTTATCAAGATCATTGCGAAACTGAAAACGTGCTTTGGCAGATTTCTTTCTGTCAGGAGTACGTACACATACCAAACGGAAAATCCGGACATTAAACAGCCGAATATATACCCGCTGTGGACTATCGGCCAATCTATGTATCCGCAGTTACATTCAAATTTCGTTTTGAAACAGTACGCAAGCGCAATCAGAGAATAGATAAAGCACGCGGTGATTGAAAAGTTTTTGAGGTTGCGGACAAAGAATTCGTCTTTTGCAAAAAGCAGCGTTGCGCATATCCAAAGCGTCAGTTCAACAGGGCGGACGGCGTCGCGCAGGCGGACGGCAAAAGGATTTTCGCCGAAAATGACGGGGACGATTATCATCCACGCGCAAAAAAGAGCCAAAATGCAGCCGGTGATTTTCTGTCCGCGCGTCCAATTAAACTTAAAGTTTTCTTTTGTGAGGAAAAGCAGCGCGAGAACGCCCAAAACAATGCGTATGATGTCGCCCGCAAACAGCCCGAAGCTTACCGCTGCCGCGAAAATTATCTGTCCCAGCCTGAATCTGCTGAACTTGTCGCCGAAAAGTCTCTCAAACATACTCATCATACCGCCGCTCCTCAAATTTTGCTCTGCGGATATTATAGCACTGTTTGCCGTCTGAGAATTGCGGCATGCCGTACGAAATTTCGCCCGTTGCACACAGGCAGTTGTTGTTCAAAATCCTGCAATTCGCAAAAATTCTGCGACACAATTTTGAAAAATTTCCAATTTTGTGTCGCAGAATGGTA
>JAUNNW010000018.1 GCA_030531285.1 Synergistaceae bacterium
GAACAGGCTTGACAAACTTGAAATAAAAATCAGCGACGCTTCTTCAAAAATCCCTGCCGAAAGAAAGCAGGACTGAGTTGTTCGGCTTTCACCCTATTGATATTTTCTTTGCGCTGCTTGCCGTGTGGTTTGTGGTACGCGGCTGTATGCGCGGTTTTGCCGGTGAATGCATATCTCTTGCCGGTTTCATTCTTGCCTTTTTCCTGTCTTTCAAACATTCGGCATCGCTTGCGTCTGTTTTCATCAGTTCAGCCGGAATTAACGGCTGTGTCGCGCAACTGCTTGCCGCAGTCTGCATATGGCTTGCGGTTGTGCTTCTGGCTGCTGTTTTGCGCCGGCTTATGAAGAGTATACTTTCCGCTGTTAAACTCGGCTTTTTGGACACGATTCTCGGCATATGCTCCGGTATTTTCAAATCGATTGCAGTATTGTACTGCTTTATAATAGCCGGTTTCCTGCTCACGCCTGTATGCAATCCTACATGGATGACGAACAGTGATTTGCTGCGTTATGCTGGAAGATATTGGAGCGGTGTGCGGAAGTTTATTATCAGCAACGAACTTTGTGCTCATGCTGAACAGCTGCCTGACGGAACGCTTGAACAGATTCTCCGTCCGTACCGCACCGGCGGCAAAGGTCCGCGCTAAACGTCTGCAATGTTTGCCGACTGCAACGTTCTGAAACATCTTGAAATAGAGAAAATATTGTCGTTGCTTGCTTCAAAATCAAGAAGCGAGCTGGGGGTGTCTTATGCCTTAAAGCTTCAGCCTGCGTCTAATCTTGATGAACTGCAAAAACGGCACAGGCTGTTTGCCGAAATTGAAAATTTTCGCGACAGCAGCGGAGAACTGCCGTGGAATTCCGGTCTTGCCCCGGTTGACGGGTTGCTTGCCTCCGCGCTTGAAACAGGACTGCTTACCGGAGCAGAGCTTGTAAAAATCAGGCTTCTGCTGAAAACGGCGCTTGAACTCCGCCAGACGCTTTTAAACAGCAGTGCTGAATATTCCTCTTTTGAACTTCTTGCCAAATATCTGCGTGATTTCTCCGAAGAAACTGAAATGTTGTCTGTGCTTGACGAAGACGGCAGACTATATGACTCTGCCTCCCCAAAACTGAAATCGGTGCGTGAGGAAATACGGCTGCTTCGCGAGCAGATTAAGGCGAAAAGCAGAGCATACCTTAACGATGCTGCGCTCGTGTCTATGCTTCAGGAGCGTATGCTCGTGCTGCGCAATTCAAGACATGCTTTTCTTGTCAGGCAGGATGCGATCAATAAATTTCCCGGCATAGCAGTTGACCGCTCAGGCTCCGGAAACAGTGTCTACATGGAGCCGCATTCGCTTGTCAGACTGAACAATAATTTCAGCGACAGACGCAGCGTGGAACAGCACGAAGAGTTAAAGATACTACGAGGACTTACGGAGAAACTGCTTGCAAGACGCAAAAGTATTCAGACTGCCGAAGATGTGCTCGGCAGAGTGGACTTCCTTTACGCGCTTTCTGAAATAATGCGTGCAGACGGCTGGCACATGCCCAAATTGTCCGAAAAGACAATGTTCAGACTCGTACAGACGAGACATCCCCTGCTCGGCAAACGTGCCGTGCCTGTTGATATTGAATGCGGCGACAAATTTAAAACGCTGGTAATTACCGGGCCGAATACCGGCGGCAAAACGGTTGCGCTCAAAACTGCCGGAGTTTCTGTACTGCTTGCGTGGTACGGCTGCCCGCTGCCCGCAGCAGAGGGCACGGTCATAGGCAGCTTTGACCGACTGAGCGCAGACATTGGCGACGAACAGAGCATTGAGCAGTCTCTTTCGACCTTTAGTGCACACGTCAAAAACATTACCGGAATTATATCTTCAGCCGGAAACAAATCGCTGGTTCTGCTTGATGAGTTGGGAGCCGGTACGGATCCCGACGAAGGGGCGGCGCTCGGTATAGCTATTCTTGACTGGCTGCTGAAAAACGGTGCCTTGGTTTTGGCGACTACACATCACAACCCGATAAAACATTACGCCACGTCAACGTTAGGAATAGAAACGGCAAGCGTTGAATTTGACGTTGAAACGCTGTCACCAACGTACAGAATTATCATGGGAATACCAGGACAGAGCAACGCGCTGCTTATTGCCTCCAAACTCGGTATGCCGCAGGACATAATCAGCCGCGCCGAAACTGCGATAAGCAGCAGGGAAATGTCTATGGAAGCCATTGTTTCCGAACTGCACAGAAAACGTTCGCAGCTTGACAGGGAAAATAGCCTGCTTGAAACTGACAGAAAGAAAGCCGAAGCACTTAAACAGGACTATGAAAACAAGATCAGGCAGCTGGACGAGAAACGTGAAGAACTGCTTGCCAGCGCTGATAAAAAAGCGCAGAATATAATACGCAACGCAGAAGATTCCGCGCGTTCGCTGATAAAAAATCTTGAAGCGGCGGAGAGCGAGTCCTCAGCAAGACGCGAGCTTGAGAAAAAACGCAGCCATTTCTCAAAAATTACTGTTTCTGCAGAAAAAAGAGAAGATAAAAAAACAGCAAAAAAATCCGTAACAGCAGAAAATCGCAAGCTTGAAGAGGGGGACACGGTACGGCTGATAGGAACAAACAGCGAAGCGTCAGTGCTGGAGCTTCGCGGCAAAAAAGCCCTTTTGCAGGCAGGTTCGGCGCAGCTTGAAGTTCCTCTGTCGAAACTGGAATTTGTGAAAAAACACAGCGAAAAAATAAAGTATTCGGAAGTTAAAATCAAGGTGGAACGTCCTGTAAACGTGCCGAGTTCGATTATGGTGCGGCACATGACGGTGGACGAAGCGCTTCCTGTCGTTGAACAGTATCTTGACCGTGCGTACAGGGCGGGTTACGATACGGTTACGATAATACATGGCAGAGGAGAAGGAATACTCCGCCGTGTCGTTCAGGATTTATGTAAACAGATTCCTTACGTTGCGGAACACAATCTTGGAGGTCCGCACGAAGGCGGATACGGAGTAACAGTGGTTAAATTCGCAAAATAAAACCGTCCATGCGGACGGTTGTTTCTTTTATATGGCGGAGAGGGTGGGATTTGAACCCACGTAACGATTCATCACCGCTAAGACGATTTCGAGTCGCCCGCCTTCGACCACTCGGCCACCCCTCCGGCTGAATGACAGACAAGCCTGCCGAGAGGGTATTATAAAGCAACGGTCTGAAACAGTCAAACAGTAATTCCCAAAAAATATCCGTAAGGCAGATAAGTCAATAGAAACGGCATCGCCTTTGACATAAATCTGCCTTTGGTCTATAATCTTCAAGCTTTCAGTTATCGGCCTGCGGAGAGGTGGCTGAGTGGTCGAAGGCGCTCGCCTGGAAAGTGAGTTAGCGGGTCAAACTGCTACAAGGGTTCAAATCCCTTCCTCTCCGCCATATATTTTAAAAATAAAAGACAGCGCCGGCGCTGTCTTTTGTGATATTTTTATCAGCCCTGTTTCTTTTGTCTTCTTCTGCGGTTTTTGAAAAAATCGTTCAGAAGATTACTGCATTCGTTTTTCAAAACGCCGCCGGTGACTTTGCAGCTGTGTGCAAAGCGCGGATCTGCCGGAATGTTGTAAAGGCTGCCAGCGGCGCCTGCTTTTGAGTCCTTTGCACCGTAGACAAGGGCTTTTAGTCTGCACTGCACAATTGCTCCGGCGCACATGGGGCACGGTTCAAGAGTGACGTACAGCGTACAGCCGTCAAGCCTCCAGCTTCCGAGTTTTTCCGCTGCCTGCTGAATTGCAAGCAGCTCTGCGTGGGCAAAAGGCGAGTCGTCTGTGTCTCTGCGGTTAAAGCCGCGTCCTATTATCTCATCGTCCTTTACAACTAATGCCCCTACCGGAATTTCATCAAATTCGAGAGCCTTTTCGGCTTCTTTCAGCGCTTCCCGCATATATTTAATACTGCTCATGAAAACAGCTCCAATCTGTGCTATACTTTACGGGCTGTGCCCGTAGCTCATTTGGATAGAGTGACAGCCTCCGGAGCTGTAGGTAGAGGGTTCAAATCCCTCCGGGCACGCCAATATAATACCACAGGACAAAATTTCTTTGCAGGGGCTTCAGCCTTGTGCGGCGGAGTCCCGCGAACCCTGTCAGGTCCGGAAGGAAGCAGCAGTAAACGGATTTCTCCGGGTGCCATGAGTTCACTGGAGCCCCTGTAAAGGGATTTTGTAGGAGGTTGTTTATGGAAATTGATTTCGGAAATTTCTTTCTGCCTTTTAATATCAAAACAAATTTGGGTGATATAGTAATCGCTTCGCCTGTTTATGCTTTTGAGGCACTGATGTCAGAAAACAGGAAACTCAGCCCCGCAAAATTTTTCAGAAGAATAATTTTGGTTGACGCAGTCAATGGCAGTTCGGAAATTACAAAACTGACAAAATTCCCTGCTCCTGTGGTGCTTGATGCACATCTTGAGTTTTACCGTCTGGAACCGTGCATAACCTCCGCAACTGCGAGATTTATTGCCGAAAAGGGTACACTGACGTATGAAGACCGCAGTTTCGGAACACTGTATATGGACTGGAAAATATATCCGGAGCATTTTGTCGAAAAACGGCTGTACAAAGGCTATATAATCAGGGAAGACAGGCTTATAGACTCGTTCAGCGCTCATGCTGCTGTCTCTCCGAAAATCTACGATCTTCCTTCAAGACTAAGAAAAACCAGTTGAATGCAAAAAACGTTTGCTAAAGCAAAATTAAGGTGATATAATTCGTTGGTTGTATTACACACGACAGCCGACTTGCCGCAGGGTTGCCCGCGAGGGTCTGCGTGGGGACGACGCTGCCGGAGGTAAAAAACAGGAGGGATACACATGGGTGTAGTAAGTATGAAACAGCTGCTTGAATGCGGAGTCCATTTCGGACACCAGACAAGACGCTGGAATCCGAAGATGAAGCCGTTCATCTTCACAGAGCGCAACGGAATTTATATCATTGATCTGCAGAAAACAGTAAGAGGTCTCGAGAAAGCTTATGACTTCGTCCGCGAAGTTGCCAAAAACGATGGCAACATCCTTTTCGTTGGTACGAAACGTCAGGCTCAGGACCCTATCCGCGACTCAGCACTCAAAGCAGGACAGTATTACATTAACCAGCGCTGGCTCGGCGGTCTTCTTACAAACTTTGCGACAGTCCGCCGTCGCGTCCTCAGAATGATTGAACTCCAGAAAATGGAAGAAGATGGTTCAATCAACAAATATCCGAAAAAAGAAATCGTTCAGATGCGCAAAGTCCGTGACAAACTTGAGAAATATCTCATCGGCGTCAAGGATATGAAAGCAATTCCTGATGCAATTTTTGTCATCGACCCGCACCGCGAAACAATCGCAGTTGACGAAGCCAAGAAACTCGGCATCCCTGTTGTTGCCGTTATAGACACAAACTGCAATCCCGATCCCATTGATTATCCGATTCCGGGCAACGATGACGCAATCCGCGCTATCGAACTTATCGCCGGACTTATGGCTGATGCCTTTATAGAAGGCCGCCAGGGCGAAGACGCAGCACCGAAAGAGGAAACAGCGCAGGCAGAGACAGAAGTCCCTGCACCTGAGCATCTTGACGTAACGGAAGATCAGGAATAGGAGAGACGTATTATGGCAGACATTACAGCAAAAATGGTTATGGAACTTCGCGAAAGAACGCAGGTCGGCATGATGGACTGCAAAAAAGCCCTTCTCGAATGTGAGGGCGATATGCAGAAAGCCATCGACTTCCTCCGCGAAAAAGGTATCGCCAAAGCAGCCAAAAAAGCAGAAAGAGACGCAAAAGAAGGCAGAGTTTTCACCTATATTCACAGCAACGCGAAGCTCGGCGTTCTTCTTGAACTTGACTGTGAAACAGACTTCGTTGCCAACACGGAACAGTTCCAGACTCTTGGACACGAACTTGCAATGCAGATAGCTGCGGCGAATCCTGCATACGTTTCATCGGAAGAAGTACCTGCTGAAATCATCGACCATGAGAGAGAAGTCATTAAAGCTCAGGCACGCGAAGAGAAGAAACCTGAAGCCATGCTGGACAAAATTGCAGACGGCCGCATCGCAAAGTACTACGAAGAAAACTGTCTGCTCAATCAGAAATCAATCCGCGATTCAAGCGTTAAAATCAACGATATGATTATCGAAACGATCGCGAAGCTCGGCGAAAACATCAAAGTAAAACGTTTCGCACGTTTCACAATCGGAGCTTAAAAATTTTTTGAAGCGGGGGATTTTCCCTCGCTTTTTTTATGACTTTTGTGAAGTTTCCTGTATAATAGCAGCGGGGGTGGAAATATGACTGTCAAATACAAAAGAGTTTTGCTGAAGCTTTCCGGTGAAGTTCTTGGCGGAGGAAGTTTCGGACTTGATTACGATTCTGTCAGCTCAATCTGTGAACAGGTTGCCGAGGTTTCCAAAGCAGGGATAGAAATTGCGATTGTCGTAGGCGGCGGAAACATTATCCGAGGGGCACAGACGGTTAATATTGAGCGCGCCCAGGCAGATTATATGGGTATGCTTGGAACGGTTATAAACGCGCTGGCATTGCAGGACAATCTGCAGAAATTCGGTGCACCGACGCGTGTACAGTCGGCTATTGAAATGAGACAGGTTGCGGAGCCTGCGATAAGGCTTCGCGCAGTGCGCCACCTCGAAAAAGGACGTATTGTGATTTTCGCTGCGGGAACGGGCTCTCCCTATTTTTCAACTGATACAACCGCGGCTCTCCGCGCCTCTGAAATTAAGGCTGACTGCGTAATAAAGGCGACAAAGGTTGACGGAATTTACGACAAAGACCCTGCAAAATACACCGATGCCAAAAAACTTCCAAGGCTTACTTATGCAGACGCACTCAATATGAGACTTCAGGTTATGGATGCCGCGGCATTCGCACTTTGTCAGGATAACGATATTCCCATTGTTGTCTTCGATATGCAGAAAAAAGGCAATTTGAAAAAACTTTTGCTTGACGGAGAAAATATCGGTTCTGTAGTAGCACAAAATGCCTGATACACTGTATAATATTGTCCAGATAATTCAAAGGAGTGGATACTATGCCCAAGGCAGTAATTGACCAGCTTAAAGAAAACAGCGAGAAAGCACTCGGATTCCTCAGAGCTTCACTGCAGGGAATACGCACCGGCAGAGCTCATCCCGGACTTGTTTCCGACATCAAGGTTGACTATTTCGGTACGCCCACGCCTATCAAAAATATGGGCAGCATCAACGTTCCGGAAGCCAGACAGCTTGTAATTGTTCCCTGGGACAAAACGGCTCTCAAGGCTATTGAAAAAGCAATTCAGGCTTCGTCTCTCGGCATCAATCCGCAGAACGACGGAGAGTCAATACGCCTTAATATGCCGGAACTGACGCATGAACGCCGCGTAGAGCTTAACAAAATTGTCAACAAAACGGCTGAAGATGCCCGAATAGGCGTACGAAACGCCCGCCGCGAGGCTATTGAAAAGCTGAAAAAAATGGAAAAAGACAGCGAGATTACAGAAGACGAACTTAAGAAATTCCAGAAAACAGCTCAGGACGAAACGGACTCTTTCATTAAAAAAATTGACGAAATTGCTGCTGAAAAAGAAAAGGAAATTCTTGAAAAATAACAAAAGCGGCCGTCTGGCTGCTTTTTTAATCCTAATATGGACGAAATAAAATTTGCAAGAAAAATAAAAGATGCCGGAGGAGAAATCTACCTTGTCGGAGGTTGTGTTAGAGACAGACTGCTCGGCAAAAAACCTAACGACAAAGACTATCTGTTGTGCGGCATCTCCGAAGATGTTTTTATTCAGCTTTTCCCCCGCGCTGTAAAGGTTGGAAAAAGTTTCCCTGTCTATCTCATGTATGTAGGCGCGAAACGCTGCGAAATAGCGTTTGCCCGTACCGAAAGAAAAACAGGGCAGGGATATACCGGTTTCAGTGTGGATTACAACCCTCACATTACCGTTGAGGAAGATCTGTATCGCCGCGATTTGACAATAAACAGCATGGCGTATTCCGTGCTTGAACGAAAGCTTACGGATCCGTTCGGAGGCAGAAGGGATTTAAAAAATAAAATTCTCCGCGCGACTTCGGAACATTTCAGTGAGGATCCGGTAAGAGCTCTGCGTACGGCGCGGTTTGCGGCGCAGCTTGATTTTGCCGTTTCGCACAAAACGCTTAAAATGATGGCATCCTGTGCCAGAGAACTTGCGAACGAACCTAAACCCAGAATTTTGTCTGAACTTGAAAAAGCACTTTCGGCGCAGCGTCCTTCAATATTCTTTCTTACACTGAAACAGGCAGGACTCTTGAACACCGTTTTTCCCGAAATAGCGGCGTTGTCAGGCAAAAGCCAGCCTGCTGCATACCATCCGGAGGGCGATGCCTTTCAGCACACCATGATGGTGCTTGACGAAGCCGCAAAAGAAACGAAGCGTCCTGAGGTTCGCTTTGGCGCGCTTATGCACGACATAGGCAAAGGCAGAACGCCTGAAGAAATGCTGCCGCACCATTTAGGACACGAACAGAGAGGCGTTGAAATAATACAGGAACTTGCGAAAAAGTTTGAACTCCCCAAAAAATGGCGTATGGCGGCAGAATTTGCAGCGGCGGAACATATGCGTCCTGCAAGACTGAAACAGCCTGCAAAAATTGTAGATCTGCTTGTCAGACTGCAAAAAAATCCGCTTGGCATCGAAGGCTTTTCGGCAATAGTGAAAGCGGACAATCATGGCGAAAATGCAGAATGTCTTGTGAACGCGGACAAATATATTGAAGCAATGAAAAAAATCAAAGCCGAAAATGCGCCGAAAGATTTAAAAGGAACAAAACTTGCCGACTGGATAAAACAGAAACAGATTGAAGCGGTAAAACAGCTTACAGCTGACAGTAAAAACCTTCGGCAGCCTGAGGCTGCCGAAGGTTTGGCTTAAAACTTACAGGCTCTCCAAAAAATCCTTGAGACGTTTCATACCCTCAACAATGTTTTCCATTGAAGACGCGTAGGAAATTCTAATATATCCCGGGGCAAAGAACGCTGTTCCCGGGACTGCCGCCACGTATTTTTCTTCAAGAAGCCGTGCGCAGAATTCCATGTCATCGGGAACGGGGCAGTCTTTAATGTCCACAAAAGCGTAAAACGCGCCGTCAGGTTCCGTGATTTTCAGATATGGCATATCGCGGATAAGTTTCAAAATTGTTTCGCGGCGTTCCGCAAAGGCAAGACGCATCTTTTCAACGTCCTCCTCCGCGCCCTGCAGTGCGCCGAGTGCCGCCCACTGTGCGGCTGAACAGGCATTTGAGGTCAGATGTCCCTGCAATGAATTTATCTTTGACACAATTTCTTTGGGACCGAGTGCCCAGCCGACACGCCATCCGGTCATTGCGTATGCTTTGCTTGCGCCGTTGATGATAAGTGTACGGTCTTTAATATCCGGTGCAGCCTGCAGAATATTTACATGATTTTTGCCATAGGAAAGGCGTTCATAAATTTCGTCGGCGATTATCCAAAGGTCATGTTTCTTTGCCGCTTCGGCAATTTGTCTTTGCGTTTTCTCATCAAGCATTGCGCCTGTCGGGTTGTTTGGTGAGTTAAAAATAATACCGACAGTTTTATCTGTGATTGCTGCTTCAAGAGCATCAATATCAGGAACAAAATCCGTTTTCATCGTATCAACGAGAATCTCTTTGCCTCCGGCGAGATGAAGCTGCTCAACGTAACTTACCCACGCAGGAACAAAAAGAATAACCTCATCGCCGGGATTTACAAGCACCTGCATAGCTTCATAAAGCAAAGGTTTGGCACCTGTGCACACGGTAACTTCTTCAGGCACGTAATCAAGACCGAAACGATTTTTATAATAATTGCAAATCTCTTTGCGGAGCTCAACAATACCTGACGTAAGAGTGTAATGCGACTCACCGCGCTTAATTGCTTCAATACCTGCCAGTACGCCTGCCTGCGGCGTTGCAAAATCAGGCTCGCCGACGCTGAAAGAAATAACCGGCCTGCCCTCTGCCTTCATCTGCTTTGCCTTACCCGAAATACTGAGCGTTGCGGAAGGCTTAATCTGTAAAATTCTGTCCGAAAACTTCATTGCAAATCCCCCTGTCAAAATTATTCTTGCAAAGAAAATTATACAACCGCGGGGAAAAAATACAATACAAAATAACTTCTATGCCGGCATTTTGCAGAATTTTGCAGGAATTTTACAGGCGGACGAAAATTGCGTATTTTTACTGTCCGTTTTTTCATCTGATGGTTTATAATATACACGGTCGATGACCAAGTTCAATTACGGATGGAGGCAGCAGAATGGAAGCGAGATTTTTAGTCCGCAACGTGGAGTTGGATGACAAGCTGAAAGATTATATGGAAAGCAAGCTTGCCAAGGTGGAGAAGTTTTTTGACAGGATTATCTCAACGCAGGTTTCGCTGAATTTTAAGCGCGGCCGCTGTTCTGTCGAAATAACCGAAAACGTGAACGGCTGCATTATCCGCGCGGAGGAGTCTGATACAGACCTTCGCAAAGCGTTTGACAGCGCGCTTAAAAATATTGAGCGTCAGGTAAAAAAGCACAAGGAAATGCTTAACAAAAAGGGCAGAATCAAGCTTCAGGACATTGAATTTGATCTTGATTCAATAATCCTTCCGGAAGAGCCTGAGGGTAGGGAAATTATCAGAAAAAAGAGCTTTGACGCCGGTGTTATGACGTCTGAAGAAGCTACGATGCAGATGGACCTTCTCGGACACGAATTTTTCATCTTCAGAAATTCAGAAACCGGTGAAATCAACGTGGTGTACAAAAGAAAAGAAGGCGGCTACGGATTACTTGAGCCAAAATAAGCAAACGCTTATAATAGGGGGAGCCGTTAAGGCTTCCCTTTATTGTTTGGTGGTGCAGGTTTGGAGCAGGGCAGAATGAATATACTGGAAAATCTTAATCAAAGACAGCGCGAAGCGGTTGAATACTGCGATGGGCCGGAACTTGTGCTGGCTGGTGCAGGAAGCGGAAAAACAAAAGTACTGACGACAAAAATCGCGTATCTTATCAGCGAAAAACGCGTGCTGCCGTGGAAAATTGTTGCGCTTACCTTCACGAACAAGGCTGCAAAAGAGATGCGCGACAGAGTGGAGGCTCTTATCGGCAGCGGACTGTCGGGCATGAACGTCTGCACTTTCCATTCCTACGGACTGCGTTTTCTTCGCCGCTGCGGTGAAGCGCTGCAAAAGCTCGGTTATAGAAATTCTTTCGTAATTTTTGACCGAAGCGATACAAAATCAATTATCAAAAAGCTGCTTGAAGAACTGAATATTGATCAGAAACAGCTTTCGCCGGCGGAAGCGATTGAAATGATTTCAAACGCAAAAACAGCGTCAAATCCCGTTACGCGCGAGGTTCGTATGCACTCCAGCTGGCAGGAGCTTTACGACAGATACCAGAAAACCCTGCTTGAACAAAACGCGCTTGATTTTGACGATCTTATGGTGCTTCCGCTGCATATCCTTGCTACAAATCAGGAAGTGCGCGAGATTGAGCGCGGGCGTATTGAATGGGTGCTTGTCGACGAATATCAGGACGTGAATACGCCGCAGTATCTTCTGCTTCGTCTGCTTGTTGACGAGAGCAGAAAAATAATGGTCGTTGGTGACCCCGACCAGTCTATTTACGGATGGCGCGGCGCGGATATGTCGGTTATTATGAACTTTGAAAGACATTTCGCGGGTGCAAAGGTTGTAGTGCTTGACCAGAATTACCGCTCAACGGGGCAGATACTTAAGGCTGCAAACGGCGTTATCAGAAACAACAGCGACAGACATCCTAAGGATTTGTGGACAGCAGCGTCCGAAGGTACAAGCATACAGGTCTACAGGGCGAAAAACGATTTGGACGAGTCGCAGTGGATATGCAAAAATATTAACAGACTGCTTGACGAAGGTTATCGATACGGTGAGATGGCAATTCTTTACAGGGTGAACGCGCTCAGCCGCGGAATTGAGCAGCAGCTGCTTGAAAACGCTCTGCCGTACAGGGTTATACGCGGTCTTGCGTTTTACGAAAGAGCTGAAGTCAAGGACGTGCTTTCAATGATGCGGCTTGCGGTTAATCCGTCGGACTCCGTTTCGCTTGCGCGTATTGCAAACGTGCCGGTGCGCGGGCTCGGCAAAAAATCCGTTGAAAATTTGTCCGCATGGCTTTGGGAACACCGAAAAGAATCTCCGGAAGATATATGGAGTCTGCTTGAAAAATGCGGTGCCGAACTGAAAGGCAAGGCAAAAGACGGGGCGAAAGAACTTGCACGGAATATGCTCTCAATACTTGCCTCGCAGGACAATATGCAGGCTGTCATAAACGATATACTGTACACGCAGGGCTACGAAGATTATCTTAAAGAAAATAAACCGGACGACTGGGCGGAGAAAGAAGAAAACGTGCTTGAAATTCTCTCTCTTGTTCCCGAGGACGGTACGCTTGACAAACTTCTTGCCGAGATTTCGCTGTATACCGATGCGGATACGCCGGCGGAAATTGAAGACAGCATAAATCTGCTTACTCTGCATGCGGCAAAGGGACTTGAATTTCCCGTTGTGTTCATTATAGGCATGGAGGAAGGACTGTTTCCGAACTCGCGTTCGGTAAGCGGCGAAAGCGACATAGCGGAGGAACGCAGACTTTGCTACGTAGGCATGACGCGGGCAAGGGAAAAACTGTTCATGAGCGGGGCGGCGTCAAGGCTTTTGTTCGGCGGCATACAGAGCAATACGACCTCGCGCTTTATAGGCGAAATTCCGCCTGACTGCAAGGAAACGGAAGACAACAGCATAAGGAGCTGGGAAGATGCTTACAATCGGACTCACAGGCGACGTTGGAGCTGGTAAAAGCACGCTTTGCAGAACGTGGTGCGAAATGGGCGCCGAGATAATAGACTCGGACACGATAGCCCGTGATATGTGGCTGCTTTCTGCCGTACAAAAAAAAGCTGAAAAACGCTGGGGCAAAAAATTCTTTGACGCTGACGTTAAGGAAATTTATGCAAAGATAGCGGACAAAATTTTTTCAGACGATGCGGAATATGAATTTGCCGGAAAACTGCTGTATGCTCCGACGATGAAAGAAATACAAAAAAGGCTTAAAAAAATTCCCGAAAACGGCTGGGCTGTGGTTGAAATACCTCTTTTGTACGAACACGGCTCGGAAAAAATGTTTGATTTAGTCATCTACGCAGCGGCAACACTTAAAAAACGCGCGGAGCGGAATAAGACGCGCAGCTGGACAGGGGAAGAACTGAAACGCAGACAGGCAAAGCTTATGCCGAGAAAAGAAAAAATGGAACGCGCCGACATACTTCTTCGCAACAGCGGAACGGAAGAAGAATGGCGGGTGAAGGCTGAAAAAGCAGGGAAAAAATTTATCAGGCTCGCGGCCGCGCAGAACCGCGAAAAGGCGGAAAAATAATGTTTGTACTGAAACTTCCTAAGCTTACGATAGAAACGCAGTACCCTGACGACACGGTGCTTTTTGTGCTCGGCGGCAGACAGCCTGATGCTGAATGGCTGAAAGCGCTTGATTTTCAGACCGGTGTTTGGGCTGTTGATAAAGGAGCAGACGTCTGCCGCGCCGCGGGAATTGTCCCCGAAATGCTTATAGGGGACTGCGACAGCGCGGATAAAGAAATATGGAAAATTTTTGCAGAAAACGGCGTTACGTGCGCGGACAAATATCCTGCGGACAAAGATTTGACAGATTTTCAGCTTGCGCTCGGTGC
>JAUNNW010000019.1 GCA_030531285.1 Synergistaceae bacterium
ACAGCGGCATTAATAAAACCATCGGCAACAAGCACGTTTGTGCCTCCGCCGAGAATATAAAATTTTCGTTTTTCGTTTTTGCAGCATTTCAGAAAATCGACAGCCTCATCAACAGTATGAGGAGCAATCAGGAGCGCGCAGCTCCCTCCGGTCTTCCAGCTGTTAAATTCTCTGAGAGAATAACCTTCAGGCAATTTATTTTTCTCCTTTTAGGACACCAAGCGTTTCGCAGATTCTTTTTCCGAGAGTGCCGACACTTCCTGCACCTATCGTCAGTATTATATCCCCGTCATTTGCAACCCTGCAAACTGACTTAAGAAGAGTGTCAAAATCGCCGCAAAGTTCGTAATGAGATTTTCTGTCCTGTGTTATCGCATCAAAAATCAACTGCGAAGAAACACCTTCCATCGGCGCCTCCGATGACGAGTAGATCGGAAGTATAAACGCATTATCTGCATAAGAAAGCGCATCTGCAAATTCTTTGTAAAGCGCCGCTGTTCTGCTGAAACGGTGCGGCTGGAAAACAGCTATTATCCTTCTGCCCTTGAAAATCTGCCGCACGGTGCCCAGCGTTGCCTTTATCTCGTTCGGATGATGCCCGTAATCATCGTAAATTAATATGTCTCCGACCTGACCTATTTTCTGGAGGCGTCTTTTGGCACCACTGAAACGGGCAAGCGCGCGTTTTACACTTTCAAAAGGTATTCCCATTTCAAAAGCCGCCGCACATGTGGCAAGCGAATTAAGAATATTGTGTTCTCCTGAAACCTTAAGCTCTATTTCGTCTACAACCTGACCGTCGCAGAAAAGTTTATATCTTGCGCCGCCGCCGTCAACATGCTTAATGTCGGCTGCTCCCCAGTTCCAGTTTGTGCCCCAGCCATAAGTTACCACTCCATCTTTGACGCCGTAATCGCTGAAAAGCGCTTTGACTCCGGGGTCTTCCATACAGAGAATGCTTTTGCCGCCTTCTTTCCTGTTGGAAAGAAATTCGTTAAAAGCATCGGTAACTGCTTTAAACGTCATGTAATGATCTCTGTGGTCCCAGTCAATATTGGTGACAACGGCTATTTCAGGATGGAAATACACGAAAGATCTGTCACTTTCGTCAAGCTCGGCAACCATATATTTTCCTCTGCCCAGCTTTGCGTTTGTTCCTATTTCCAGCACCTCTCCGCCTACGGCTATGGACGGGTCCATCCCTGCCATTTCCGCTGTCAGCGAAATCATTGAAGATGTCGTAGTTTTCCCGTGTGTACCTGCAACGCCGACACCGCATCTGGCATTAAAAATTATACCTAAAATTTCCGCACGTCTTGAAACACGTACACCTCTCTGCCAGGCTGCCGTCATTTCTGGATGATCCTGTGGTATGGCGCTTGAAAATACTATTATGTCAGGATTGTATTTTTCAAAATGGTCTACAGAATGTCCCTGTTCAACAGGTATGCCTTGCTTTTTCAGTTTTTCGGCATAGGAACTTTCTCCCTCATCGCAACCGGAAACATTGGCGCCGAGCTGATCCAAAAGGACTGCCAACCCGCTCATTCCAGCGCCGCCGATACCCATAAGATGTATATTTTTAGTTTTTAGTTCAACGTCAGGCTGCATAGCAACTACTCCTTTCAGCAGCGTGAGGAAACCTCCGCCCATAATCCGCTGCAAATGCTCTCTGCACTATTATACAATTGTGAAGACGTAATTTGCTGTTTTTCTTCACTTAATTTTTCAAGCTGCAAAAGTTTTTTTGCAAACAGTCTTTCGTCTTTCCCATCCCATACCAGTGCGGCATTATCAGCTGCAAACGCGACGGCATTGTGAAACTGATGATTGTCTGCCGCTTTTTCCCAGGGGATAACAAGAGCGGCAATTCCAAGCGTTCCCGCTTCCGTCAGCGATGACGCGCCGGCACGCATAACTGCCATATCTGCAAGGCTGTACAGAAGTTCCGTGTTCCATACCTTTGGCAGCAGATACACGTTGTCTGCCGCCTGCTCTCTGCTCTCCGATGCGGCCGGAAGTATAAACGTCCAGCCGGTGAAAGGGGGCTGTACTGCAACTCTGCATATCTGTTCCTTTACCGAACTGCTGCCCAATGAACCTGTAAAAACAACAATTTTTTTGCCCGCGGGCATCGCAGAACTGAATCCCAGTTCTTTCCATGCTTCAGTCTGCCTTGGAAATTTAAAATTTCTAACAGGCACGCCAGTTCTTATATACTGACCGTCTTTAAGAGGAGCACAATCCTGCCAGCCGCTGAAAACAGGAATTTTTTTTGCGGCGGCAAAGCGCGTAACTTTTCCGGCAAACGCGTTCTGCTCCTGTACGGCGACAGGTATTCTGCATATTTTTGCTGCAAGAAGCACAGGGAACGAAATATATCCGCCAAACAGAAGTATAAAATCCGGCTTCGTGCGTTTGAGTATTCCTCTAGCCTCACTGAAAGCCTTAAACAGCGCCTTGCTTCTCCTGCATTTATCTTTAAAACTGCCGGACAACGGAGAACCTGTCATAGAAAGCACAAACGGCTCACGTTCAGCCGCTGAATATATTTCCTTTTCAAGCGAGCGATTTCCGCATATAAAATCAACCTTTACTTCAGGCTTATTCTTTTCGATCCATCTGCCGAACGAGACAGCCGGCCATATGTGACCGCCTGTACCTCCGGCGACAAGGAAAATTCTTTTTTCAGTCTTCATAATCAGGCTCACTCTCTTTCTCCAGCCGCATTATTACTCCGATACGAGACCACATCATCAGAAGCGAGGTGCCCCCGTAGCTTAAAAATGGGAAGGGCATTCCAGTCAGCGGAATCAGCTTTGTTACCCCGCCTACGTTAATCACGAGAGGGAACAGCACGGTCAGTGCAAGCCCCCATGTCAGCGATGCCATATATCCCTCTTCACATCTGAAATAGACCTTGTTGACCTGAGAAAGCCAGTACGCTACGGCCATCAGCAGGACCAAAGCTCCTATTAGCCCCATCTCCTCGCTGATTGCCGCATAGATAAAATCCGTATATGCGGCAGGAAGATAATTCAGTTTCTGGAAACCGTGTCCAAGCCCGCTGCCCCAAAAACCGCCGTTCGCAAAAGCTATAAGTCCCTGTATCGTCTGATATCCTTTGTTAAACGGATCTGACCATGGATCAAGCCAGGCTGCCAGACGTCTCATACGGTACGGTTGAAGCAGAATCAGTCCGTAAAATCCCACAGACCCTATTAACAAACCGCATAACGGAAATTTCCAGCCTTTTCTTTCGATATACATTCCCATACTGATAACAAACAGCACCATGGTTGTCCCCATATCAGGCTGCATGATAACGGGCAGCGCACAAAACAGGAAAAGTCCGCATATTTCCAAAAACTGTACCCCGTCAGCTTTTTGCGTACGCCGCGACAATATTTTGGCAAGATGAAGCGCAAGCGACAGACACAACAATTCGCTCGGCTGTATCGAAACAGAAACACCGGGTATGTGTATCCAGCGCCTTGCACCGCCTATAGCGACTCCTATACCCGGCACTTTGGGCAGCCACGTCATAATCCAGCTGCACATCAGCATATACGGACTTATTCTGTACCAAATTTTGAGCGGCACGTTATACATAATTGCAGATGCCATAATTGCCATACCCAGCCACAAAAGCTGTTTAAGCCCAACCTGGTACGGGGTGCCGCTGATATTGAACGACGAAGGTCCCGTTGTTGAAACTATAAGCAATATTCCGATGCCGCTCAGTACAAGCGGAACTCCCCAAAGCACAGGATTTATTTTAAATCTGCTTTTATCCATTCCGTTCTCTGCTTATAATTTCGGCGGCAGCAACGCAGAAATCCCGCCCTCTGGCTTCAAAATCCGGATACATGTCCCAGCTTGTACAGGCAGGAGACAAAAGTACAGTCTCACCTTTTTCGGCCATAGCGTATGCACTTTCAACAGCATCTTTCATCTGCGCCGCAAATTTAAATTCATGATAACCGGCATTATCAAGCGCTTCGGCAATCTTTTCTTTTTCGCTGCCGATGATGACTGCTTTTCTTGCATATTTCAGCACACTCTCCGCAAGCAGAGCATAATCCTCGCCCTTGCCCTGCCCCCCGAGTATAACAACCTTTTTCCCGGGCAGAGAGGACAAGGCGGTAACAGACGCCGCGACATTTGTGCCTTTGGAATCATTTACAAAAATGATACCGTTTACTTCTCCGGCATATTCGCAGCGATGCTCGGGAGCCTTAAAGGAATGCAGCAGCTCTTTATCCGTAACGGCGCCTGCCAGCTTCAGGGCAGACATTGACATGGCAGCATTCTCAAGATTATGATCGCCAAGAAGCTTTACGTCTGAAAAACCAAAAAGTTTTTCGGAATCAAGATAGGCTGCAGAACTCTCTCTGTCCATAAAAATTTTGCAGTCATTCTGCCAGCCAAGGGTATACACTTTCGTTTCCGCTGCCGGATTAAGCAGTTCCGTATCTCTTTTCTGGCAGATTGCTGCACCTCCCTGAACTATACAGTTAAAAAGATTCGCTTTTGATGCCACATAATTCTCGTATGACCCATGCCAGTTTAGATGGTCCGGCGCAAGGTTTGTAATGATACCAGCATCGCATCTGAAACTCTTTGACCAGTAGAGCTGGAAACTGCTTAATTCCATCGCAATGTAGTCAAATTCTTTATCGGCAAGTTCAGCAATGCCAAGTCCTATATTTCCGGCAGCTGTCGAACGATAGCCGCTTTTTTCAAGCAGTTCGGCAATCATTGAGCAGGTCGTCGTTTTCCCGTTGCTGCCCGTTACAGCTATTATTCTGCCTTTAAGGTACGGATACGAAAAATCAAGCTCGCCTGTCAGTTTCAGCCCTTTTTCCCGTGCTGCCTGTACGGCAGGTATATAAGGCGGTATTCCTGAACTGACAACAATTTCGTCGCATTCAAGCAGCTTTTCGCTGTTCTGATTTTCTTCCCATCTGATATTTTCTGCTTCAAACAGTTTCTTCTTGTCTTCGGTTATCTGTTTCCCGTCAGACACAAAAACATCCGCACCGTGCTTCGCCGCAAGTCTTGCAACCGCACATCCGCTGACGCCTGACCCGATTACGCTTATTTTTTTGCCTGTAAGATCTTTTTTCATTTCACTCATATTACAAATACATTTCAATTACCCTAAGCAGCATTGTGCCCATAAGGGCTCCCAGCATATGTATAATACAAAAACGTATCACGATCTGGTTTTCACCCCAGCCTTTAAGCTCAAAATGGTGATGTACGGGACTCATCAGGAATACTTTTCTGTGCAGTTTCCTTATTGTAAAAATCTGTATTGCTACGGAGAGTATTTCAATTACAAAAATGAAACTTAACGGTATCATGTACAGGACTGCATTGCAGTTAAGACATATAACAAATATTACAGCTCCGAGGAAATGTGAGCCGCAGTCTCCCATAAACACTTTGGCAGGATTTGCGTTATGCCATAAGAAGCCCATGCAGATACCTGCCGTCACAGCCAACACAACATAGGTTATCGGGTCAAGAGTCATGAAAGCTTTTATACCTGCAAACGTAATCAGCGTACATCCGGTTGAAAGGCAGTCAAGTCCGTCGGTAACGTTAACGGCATTCAATATTCCGACTCCCATTATACTGACAAACAGAATACCTGCCCAACGCGGTAAGGTAATATCTGCAATCAGCACAAACTCTCCGTCAACCGCATAAATTGCAAGCGGAACGGTAATCAGTATCTGAAGAAATAACTTTTGAAGGCTTTTTAATCCTTCACTGGAATTATTTTTGTATTTCAGCCAGTCATCAACAAATCCCACACAGGCTGCTGCCAGCGGATACAGGACGAAAGCAAGGCATAAATCTGCGGGAAAACGGCAGTAGGCGGCGATTAACACAAACATCATCAGGTATACAAGTACAAAAACGATTCCGCCCATGGAAGGCGTTCCCATCTTTGCCTTGTCGTGCCAGCTCGGCCCGTACATTTTTGTAACCTGTTCAATTCTCATTTTCAGCATTTGGGCTATCCAAAAATGCTGCAATACCGCTTCACTGAATAAAGCCGTCAGGAGCATACCAAGGAAAAACACAAATGGATAAAACATTTTTAACCCTCCGTCAGTACAGTTACAAGCCTTTTGAGACCGTAGGAATTTGAACCCTTGATTAACAGCACAGTATCGGACAAATTCTCGTTTATAACGTCATCTGTCAAATCTTCAAAACTGTTGCACAGCTTTGCATTCTCAGGAAGTGAAGTACCGCACCATTCTTCACCCAAAAGAAACAGTTTGTCGCAGCGGTTGGCCAGAAAAAGTATTTCCTTGTGCCAGTACAGGCTGTCTTTTCCAAGCTCACGCATACCGGCAAGCACAGCTGCTTTTTTCCTGTCAGCAGCTGCGGCATACAGGTTTTCTATTGCCGCTCTCATTGAGGCTGGATTTGCATTATACGCCTCATCGATTACCCACGAATTATTCGGTATTTTTTTGCAAACTCCGCGCCCTGCAATAGGATTAATTTCTGCAAAGGCATTCTTTATATCTTCGTCGCTGACCTCGTAATAACGCGCGGCTGCAAGCGCATAGCCGATATTGTAGGCATGCTGTCTGCCAAACAGCCCTGCGCTGCATTCAAAATCCGTATCTCCTGAACGATATACTGCGGATATTTTTGCGCTGCAGTTATCAAGAGAAATTTTTGTCTGCACTATTTTCAGATCGGCATCACCGGAATAACCTACACTTATAAGTTTTTCAGCGTTCACCCCTGCCTGCAGTGCTTCTTTAAGCAGCACATTATCTGCATTATACACAAGCACCCTTACTCCCCGCGAACAAATTTCAAGCTTGGCCTTAAGCACTCCTCCGATACTACCGAAACCTTCAAGATGGGCAGGAGCAATTTCTGTTATCAGAGCTGTTTCCGGCGGGAATAAATCTGTCATTTCGCTTATTTCGCCAAAATGGTTCGTACCGAATTCAAGCACAAGCATTTCCGTATCGGCAGGCATTTCCAAAACCACAAGACTGCAGCCAAGGGATGTGTTAAAGCTGCGTATTGCGCTGTGAAGTTTGTATTTTTTACCAAGGGCTGCGACAAGCAGTTCCCTTGTAGTGGTTTTGCCGACACTTCCGGTTATACCTACAATCTGCGGCGATACTTTTTCAAAATATGCGTGGGCAAGTGTGCTGAGAGCCTTGAGCGTGTCATCAACAGCGATAGTACTCAGACCCGCATAATCGGGAGAATCAAGTCCGATTTCAGCTACTTTGTCCTTCTGCACAAGAAGCATTTGGGCTCCGCGGTCAATTGCCTGACGCACGAAAAGATGTCCATCGGTATTTCCGCCCTTTACAGCTACAAAAGCATCGCCGAAAGCTATATCACGGCTGTCTGCGCGCCATCTCCGGCAGATACCGGCATCGCTTCCGTACAGCTCCCCTTTGCATATTTTTGCTGCTTCCGAAGCGGTCATGACACAGTTCATTCTATCTCTCTCCCTTCTTCGGCACACCAGTCAGAAAGAATTTCTTTATCGTTGAACGGTATTTTTTTACCGTTGACTTCCATATAAGTTTCAGGACCTTTGCCTATTATCGCAACTATATCGCCCTTTGACATCATTGACAGCGCGTGATAAATCGCCTTTCTGCGGTCGGTTATTCTCAGGCATTCAACAGCGTGCTGACTTGCGCCTGTTTCTAGAGCATCTATAATTGTCTCAGGATTTTCACTGCGCGGATTGTCATTCGTCAAGATAACGCAGTCAGCAAGTCTTGAGCCGATTTCTCCCATCAAAGTTCTCTTTGCCTTATCCCTGTCTCCGCCTGCGCCAAAAACTGCGATAAGTCTCCCGCTGCATACAGTTCGGAGCGCCGTAAGCAGTTTTTCCATTCCGTCAGGTGCATGAGCAAAATCAATTACGCAACAGCCTGAATCTTTAATCATGTATCTTTCAAGACGTCCCGGAATCTGCGGCATTACTTTAAGCGCTTTTACGGCAGTATCTGTTCTTATGCCGAAGAAAGCCGAAAGCGTAAGCGCCTGCATTGCATTCAGTATGTTATGCGTGCCGATTACCGGCAAAACCGCTTTATAAATCTGTCCATTAATTTTAAGTCTAATATCTGTACCGGCTGCAGACACGGACATAATTTCCGCGCTGCAGTCTGCATCTGCATCTGCAAGACTGTACGACACGGCGTGATTTTCATATTCCGTAAATATTCTTCTGCCGTATTCATTGTCGGCAAAAGCAGAAACCTTCCAGTCATTGCGCATATATTTCTTAAAAAGCAGTTTTTTTGCTTCAAAGTAGTTTTCCATGGTACCGTGATAGTCTAGATGGTCCTGTGTAAGATTGGTAAAACCAACGGTGTCAAAATAGCAGCCTTCAAGCCTTCCCTGCACAATTGCATGCGAAGACGCTTCCATAACACACGCCCTGCAGCCGTTCTCAACCATTTTTGACAGCTTGTACTGAATAATGTCTGCCTCAGGAGTTGTTCTCGGCGCTTCAGTCCTTTCCGCGCCGTCGTCGTAACAAACAGTGCCCAGCAGCCCGCATTTCATGCCTGCATAATCAAGAATTGCCTTTGTCATGAACGTTGAAGTCGTTTTTCCGGTTGTGCCGGTTATTGCCACCATTTTAAGTTTTTCCGCAGGTCTGCCGTAAAGAGACGCGGCAACAAGTCCCATGTTTCTTCTTACATCAGCGCAGATTATCTGCGGCACGTCAATGTCAAGTTTTTTTTCGCACACAAGCGCACATGCCCCGTGCTTCACTGCCTCCACGGCATAGCTGTGTCCGTCAGAATGTTCGCCTTTTACACATGCAAAAATCGTTCCGTCCAACGCTTTTCTGCTGTCAGCAGTCAAAAAATTCACATCGGCACATTTTGCGTTTTCATTTGAAACCGTGAACTCAAGAGCTGTTTTTTTCAGTTCCGACACCAGTTCACCAAATTTCATTCTGACACCTCCGAACTATACTCTTTCGGAATTTTTGTCTCTATCTCTTCCACAATTGCTTTAAAAACAGGCGCTGAAATTACACCGCCGTAATATGCGCCTTGCGGCTCGCCTATGCTTATCAGCATTGCGTATTTTGGATTTTCGACAGGCCAAAAGCCTACAAACGAGCCTACATAACGCCCTTCCTGATACCGTCCTCTTTCCGAAACCTGTGCTGTTCCGGTTTTTCCGGCTATAGGCACTTTATCGGATTTTGCTTTCTGTCCGCCGCCTTCAGCAACAACCATCCCCATCGCGCTTCTTATAAACGCAGCGGTTTCTGACGACATAACCTGTGCGCGAATCCTTGGTTTTCCTTTGTGTACCGTTTTACCGTAATGGTCTGTTACTTCCTTTACTATATACGGCTTCATAAGTGCCCCGCCGTTGGCTATCGCTGAAATCGCCATGATTTCCTGAAGCGCGGTAACGGAAATACCCTGACCTATAAACACATTGGCAGGAACAGTTCCGAGCCATTCCTCAGGCGGTTTGATCTGTCCTTTTTCTTCGCCTGTCATTTCTATTCCCGAACGCTCACCGAAACCGTACTGTTTCAGAAGCCCGTACGCCTGTTCCCGTTTGACATCGCGGGACATAATCGACATCCCAACGTTGCATGAATTCATAAGTACATGCATCAAATCTTCACTTCCGTGCGCTTTTCTGTTGTTGCATTTAATAATTTTATCCGCATACGGGATAGTTCCTTTACACAAGAAATGACTTGTATTCTTGTTGGCAGCACCGGCTTCCATAGCGATGGACATCATTATCGGTTTAAAAACTGAGCCTGGTTCATAGTTTCTGCTTATAGCGTTATTTCTGCGTACATTCTCTCCCCTAAACGAGTTCCTGTCATTAGGATCCGCTGCAGGATAGCTGGCCATTGCCAGTACTTCACCGGTACGCGGGTTGACACATATTCCTGCTGCCCATTTTGCCTGTGCCTTTTCGGCGGCATCTATGAGATTTTTTTCCACAATTTCCTGAATTTTCGTATTTACAGTCAGTTTAAGAGATCCCGAAGTACCTTTTGAAGAACTCTCCATTCCGTTCATAGGGTCACTCATATTTCCGCCGCCTGAACGTGTCATAAAACGCGTACGGGGAGGCGAAAACAAAATATGATTCCATGCATGTTCGACTCCAGCCTGACCGTAGCCGTCTATATCGCAATATCCAAGCAGATGGAATGCCATTGCTCCGTTCGGATAATTTCTTACGTATTCCGTCTTTGTGTACAGCCCCGGAAGCTGCATCCCCTTAATTTCGGCCGCAAGGTCCATTTTTACGTTCCTCTTCAGCCAGTAAAAACGTCCGGGCTGCTGACGCGAGAATTTCCGTGCTGCATCTTCGCCGAAATATCTCGCAAGGTAATGAGCGTTTTTTGTTTCCCAGCTTTTGGGATCAATAAAAAAGCTGGCCGTCGGAACGGAAACTGCAAGCGCGGAACCATTGCGGTCCATTATGCTTCCGCGTGTCGCACTTACCGAAACGTTCGCCCAGTACTGACTGTGAGACTGATTTATAATTCTGTAATCAGGCCTTAAGGTTACCCAGGCCGTTTCAAGTGCGAGAACAAGAATGGCCGTATAGGCAAAGAACCAAACTGCTTTGGAAAAATGCGGAGTTCTCCTGTTTCCCTGACTAATTCTTTGCATGCGCCTTGTTCACAAACGGATTAAACTGATCGAAAAATCCGTTTCCGGAATCAGCCGAAGGATTTACCGAAGCTCTGGCGGCAGTTACAGAACCTAAGTCAACATATATCACCGGTGTATCCGCGCTGCTTGTCATATTCAAATGCTCTATGGCATAGGCATACACGTTTTCGGCAGAAAGCAGTTCACCGCAACGGCGTTCCATCAGCGCATTCTGATTCCTGCGAGCTTCAATCTTTCCTGCGGTTTCCGCTGCGCGGCATTCCAGATTCGCGCTGTAAAGCCTCAGCATAAGGAGCAAAACAGCGCTGAGAAAAACACTTAAAAAGCAGAAAAGTATTGCCGGCGTGTTCACTCCGCGGTCTTCTTCATTGCAGCGCATTTTTCTCCCTCCTTACTGCTGTTTGACGAAAATCCTAAGCTTTGCGCTTCTGGATTTTCTGTTGCGTTCAATTTCTTCTTCCGTCGGCGTCAAGGCTTTCCTCGGGCTTAATTCACCCAAACCATTTTCTTTCCATTCCCTAAAACGTCTTTTTGTCATCTTATCTTCAAGCGAATGGTATGAAATTACCAGTATTTTTCCGCCGGGAGCCAAAATTTTCAAAGCTCCGTTCAATGCTTCGTCAAGTGCGTCAAGCTCGTGATTAACCGCAATGCGCAGCGCCTGAAAAACACGCCTCGCAGGATGTCCGCCCATTTTCCTCTGCACAGGGGCAGGCAGAATCTTCCTTATCATTTCAACCAGTTCCGCCGTAGTGTGAACGGTTTCCCCATGTTCTCTCGCCCTCACGATGCCTCTGGCAATCTGATATGCAAAACGTTCTTCGCCGTAATCCCTGAAAATTTCTGTCAGATCTTTGATGGACCAACTGTTGACAATATCGTCTGCCGTCACCTCTGCCTCAATGCCGTCTCCCCTGTCCATTCGCATATCAAGAGGCCCGTCTTCCTGAAACGAAAAACCGCGCTCTGCCTCAGTCAACTGGAGATTAGACACTCCCAAATCGAACAGCACGGCGTCAGCACGAAAATTTTCTCTTTCGAGCAAACCCGAAATATTGCGGAAATTGTCTGCTGCGATTTCAAATCTTCCGCTGTATTTCGCTAAATTTTCCGCTGCGATTTTTCTGGCGTCGGGATCCTGATCAAAGCCGACAACGCAGACATTCTCACACTTTGCAAGAATCTCTCCCGAGTGACCGCCAAGCCCCAGCGTAGCATCAACAAAGGTACCAAGTTTGTCCCACGGCTGAAGCGCTTCAAGCACCTCAGCAAGCATCACGGGAGTATGTTCTGTCATAGACCCTCAAGTTCCTCGGAAAGTTCCGCCAAATCGGGCAAACCGCTGTTGTATTCCTTCCACCGCTCTGAATCCCAGATTTCGATATGGTCCTCTACGCCGACGACCGTTATCTCTTGTCTGATATTTCCGTAACTGCGGAGTTGCTGGGGAAGCATTATGCGTCCGGCAGAATCTATCTCCTGCTCCATCGCGTTGGAGAACAAAGCTCTGCGCAGGTCGCGTGTTGATTTTTTGAACGAAGGAAGAGTATTCAGCTTTCCCTCAAAATCTTTCCAGCGCTGGACTGTATAGAGAATTATGCAGTGTTCGAAACCGATGGTAGCCACAACAACATTGCCCAGCTCGCCTCTGAAACGGGCTGGCAGAACGACTCTGCCCTTGCTGTCGAGTCTGTGCTCAAAGCTGCCGGCTAACATCTTATCCCCCACTTTCTTCCACATATCCACCACTTCGTGACACAATTTAACACGATAGCATAAATTTTGCAAGAGGGAAAAAGCAAAATTTCCTTGAAAATCCACAAAAAATTAAGAAAATCTCATGTGGAAACTGTGAACTTTGTGGAAAACTTGAAAGCAATGACACAATTTACGATTAAATGCTGACACTGCGGCGTATCCAGCAAAACGCAATATGTAAAAATTACAAAAAAAATTACGCCCATAGGCGTAATTTTTAATGAGCATGCCGTAAGCCGGGTTTTGTGGGAGAAAACTCCTCCGGTCATTTATCTAGACCGCTTTTCGCAAAGCGGCTCAAGCAATCATACCCGGGAATCGGCGGGCAGCCTCAACTTCCCCTATTTGATCTTGCACCGGATGGGGCTTGCAAGGCAGCGCCATTACTGACGCTCCGGTGAGCTCTTACCTCGCCATTTCAACCTTACCCGAAGGCGGTATATTTTCTGCTGCGCTTTCCCTGGACTCGCGTCCGCCTGATATTGTCAGGCATCCTGCCCTTTGGTGCCCGGACTTTCCTCTTGCAGATGCCCCGCAAGCGACCGGACTGCATACTCGCATGAGATTATAACACAATAAATTGCAATTCATGCTACAATGTAACAACCTTAATAATGGAAGTGAAACTATGCAGCGTACAACATGGGACGAGTATTTTCTTCAAATTGCACGGCTGGTCGCAAGCCGCTCAACCTGCCTCAGAAAACAGGTGGGCGCAGTCATAGTCAAAGACCGCCATATTCTCGCAACGGGCTACAACGGAAGCCCTCAGGGCACAAGACACTGCACGGAAATAGGCTGCGTCCGTGAAGAAATGAAAATACCTCACGGCGCACGGTATGAAATGTGCCGTGCCTGCCACGGGGAAGAAAATGCAATACTCCAGTCAGCGCGACACGGCGTCTCAATCGAAGGAGCAGACATATACTGCACTCACAAACCATGCATTAACTGCACAAAAATGATACTCAATTCCGGCATAAAACGCGTATTCTACGAAACCGACGACCTTCCGCTCAACGGGCTTCAGGAAGACTTAATCGCTCAGGCAAAGGTTGAATTTATACAATTAAAACTGAACGGGCAAAACTCTCAAAATTTTTCATCAATAACATAAAAGACAGCAGCTTAATACATTTTCACCTATTCGCAGCAAATATATTTTTTGCTGCTTTTTTTCGAAACAGAAATATTTTGGAAATTTTTTATTGCTTTTCCGCATTTTTACTATTGACTTTTGCATTGTTTCGTGTATAATTGTCCCCGTATTGAGGCAGACGAG
>JAUNNW010000020.1 GCA_030531285.1 Synergistaceae bacterium
TACTGGGCACAGGCTGGATTCTGCGCTAAATCCTACGGATTTCCGCAGAATGACGGGGAAAAGTCCGCAGAATGATGCCATTTTTCACCGTCTTGCTGCGGGACGCGGAGCGTCAGCGCAGGAACCAGCGACTTTCGCGAGTGAAACGAGCGTTAAGGTTTTAAAGGTTTTTCATTCGTCATTAGTGGGAATTAAATTTGTCAAAAGCAAGGCGGAGCGTGACGGCTCCGCCTGTTTTTTTTGTTTTCTACAGCTGTTTTGTCCAGATCGTGCCCTGAGGGGTGTCTTTAATAGTTATGCCGCGGGCGGCGAGTTCATCGCGGATTTTGTCCGAGAGTGCCCAGTCTTTGTTTTTGCGGGCTTCAGTGCGCTGCGCAAGCAGTTTTTCAATTTCTGCCGCTTTTGGGTCTGTGCCTTCTTTTTCTTCTGCAAAGAAGCCGAATACGTAGTTGACTTTGTCAAAGAATTCAAGAGCTTCCGTTAGGGTTTCCCTGTCTGTTTCTTTGTGTTCCGTAAGATGTACGTTAATTGCCGAAACGGCGTCGAATATTCCGCCGATTGCTCCGGCTGTGTTGAAATCGTCGTCCATACAGTCTGTGTAAAGTTTTTTTGCTGCCTCAAGCTTCTGCGCAAGAGTTTCGTCTTTTCCGCCGGCTTCGCGGTTTTCAAGAGCAAATTTGAGATCGCCGAAGCAGTTTGTGATGCGTTCAAGTGCGCTTTTTGCCTGTTCGAGCGCTTCTGCCGTGAAGTTTATCGGCGAGCGGTACTGTGCGCTGAGAAGGAAGAAGCGTAGAACGAGCGGATTGTATTTTTTCCTGATATCGCGAACCGTCATAAAATTGCCAAGCGATTTTGACATTTTTTCCTTGTCAATGAGCAGATAGGCGTTGTGCATCCAATAGTTGACGAACGGTTTGCCCGACGCGCCTTCTGACTGTGCTATTTCATTTTCGTGGTGGGGGAATATAAGGTCGCTTCCGCCTCCGTGTATGTCTATCGTTTCGCCGAGATATTTCGTTGACATAGCGCTGCATTCGATGTGCCAGCCCGGTCTCCCTTTGCCCCATGGGCTTTCCCAAAAGGGTTCGCCTGGCTTTGCTGCTTTCCAGAGAGCGAAGTCAAGAGGCTGCTTTTTCTTTTCGTCAACGTCGATGCGTGCGCCGGACTGAAGCTCGTCGATGCTCTGTTTGGAAAGTTTGCCGTATTCTGGGTCGCTCGCCACGTCAAAGTAGACGCTTCCGTCCATGGGGTATGCGTGCCCCTTTTCGACAAGCTTTTCTATAATTGATATAATTGTGTCAATTTCGTGAGTTGCACGCGGATTTTTTGTTGCACGCTTGATTCCGAGAGCGTCTGCGTCTTCGTAATAGGCTGCGATAAATTCTTCCGCAAGTTCCGCGACGGTTATTCCGCGTTCGTTTGCCCTGTTTATCATTTTATCGTCTATATCTGTAAAGTTTTGTATGTATGATACCTCATAGCCAAGGCTTTCAAGGTAGCGTCTGGCAGCGTCGAAGAAAACAAACGGACGTGCGTTTCCGATATGAAAGAAGTCGTATACGGTCGGACCGCAACAGTACATACGTACTTTTCCGTTTTCAAGCGGTTTGAATTCTTCGCGTTTTCTCGTCAGGTCGTTGTAAATTGCAAGGCTCATGCTAAAATACCTCCGTAAGGTTTTTGTGACAACACTATCCTATACCAAGAAGCCGATTTCGGCAAACGGAAAAGGAGATTTTTTTTGGAAAGAGAAGATTTACTCTGCCGCGTCAGGTCTTTTCCGGACAAACCGGGCGTTTACCTGATGCATGACGGGAACGACAAAATAATTTACGTCGGCAAGGCAAAATCGCTGAAAAAGCGTGTCTCGTCTTATTTCCGCCATGCAAACGGTTTTGCTTCACCGAGACTGCGCAAGCTTGTGGAAAGCGTCAGGGATATAGCCACAATACGTACCGAGACAGAGATGGAAGCTCTTCTGCTTGAGAACAAGCTGATTAAATATTATCAGCCGTATTTCAACGTAGATTTAAAGATGAATGAGCGTTACGCATACATAAAGGTGACGCATGAAAAATTTCCGAAACTGCTCGTAACGCGCAGAAAAGAAGACGATGCAGCAGTCTATATAGGTCCTTACGTCCGCGTTGCAGAGGTGCGCTGGATGCTGAGGCTTATAGAGCGTTATCTCCCTCTGCGGAGTTGTTCTTCCGATATAAGCCGTCAGGACAACTCGCGTCCGTGTATGCGTTACGCGCTGGGACGCTGTCTGGCGCCGTGCTGCGCAAAATGCGGCGAGGACGAATACAAGGAACGTGTCGCAGACGTTATTCTGCTGCTGCAGGGCAACGGGGCAGAGCTTGTTGAGCGGCTGAGAAAGAGAATGAATGCTGCCGCTTCACGACTTGCATTTGAAGAAGCAGGCCGCCTTCGCGATACGATAAGGGCGATATGGCGGGTTACAAGGCAGAGAAACACGCTGCCCGAGGCGCCGGGAACCGGCAGCGGGGAGAGTATGTGGAAAACGCTTTCCGCCATGCAGGAATTTTTTAAGCTTCCGCTGCTTCCGTGGAGAATAGACGGTTTTGATATTTCCCACACGTCAGGGAAGCAAACGGTCGGGGTTGCAGTCGTGTTTGAACAGGGTTACCCCAATACGTCGCTTTACAGGCGTTTTAATATCAAAACGGTGGAAGGAATAGACGATTTCCGTTCCATGTACGAAACCGTAACGCGCCGTTACAAACGCTGCCTTGAGGGGCAGGAGCCTCTTCCGCAGCTGATACTGATAGACGGCGGAACGGTGCAGCTTGAATTCGCGCAGAAGGCGATGCACGATTTGGGAATTGATATTCCGATGCTTTCGCTTGCGGAGCGTTTTGAAGAAATATATCTGCCCGGTGAAAAAACGCCGGTAAGGCTTGAGTTTACAGATCCGATTCTCCGCCTGCTTCAGAGCGTCCGCGACGAGGCGCACCGTTATGCCATAACCTCGCACAGGCACAAGAGAGAACGCATTTTCAGCAGAAGCTCTCTTGAAGACATACCCGGCATAGGCAAAGCAAAAGCCTCACAGCTTATAACGAAATTCGGGAGTGCAAAGGCGCTGCGTGCCGCCGATGAAAAGGATATAGCCGCGACACAGGGTATTGGTCCGGTGCTGGCACGAAGAATTAAAGAATGTATTGAAGAATAGGCGCAGAAAGAAAGACCAATTGCCAGTTGTAGTGCCGGAATAAGTTCCGGCATTGGAAATACGTGATTGCAGATTTTAGTTTTGTGTTCCGTAATTGATTTTATGTTGGGGGTGAATACTGTGGCGGAAATATATAGTGAAAACGATATTTTGTACATGAAAAGAGCAATAGAGCTTGCAAAGCAGGGGGGCAGGGATACTTCGCCGAATCCGTGCGTCGGCTGCGTGATTGTCAGGGACGGAAGAATAATTTCCGAGGGCTGGCATCATAAGTACGGTTCTGACCATGCGGAAGCGGACGCGATAAAGAATGCCTCAGGGAACATTGAAGGTTCTTCCGTCTACGTTACGCTTGAACCGTGCTCGCATTACGGCAAAACGCCGCCCTGCGCAAAACTGCTTGCAGAACTGCATCCGAAAGAGGTTATTGCCGGAATGGGCGACCCGAATCCGAAGGTCAACGGAAAAGGCATCGAAATTTTAAGGGAAGCGGGAATCACTGTCCGTATGCCGCTGCTTGAAAAAGAATGCAGAAGGCTGAACAAGGGTTTTCTCAGCAGAATTGAGCGAGGAAGACCTTGGGTAACGATAAAGTCCGGCATTTCGCTGGACGGCAAAATTGCCCTGAATAACGGGGAAAGCAAATGGATAACAGGCGAAAGTTCAAGGCTTGAGGCTCAGCGTCTCCGTGCCGAAAACGATGCTCTGCTTACGGGGGCCGGAACCGTTATTGCCGACGATCCGAAACTTACCGTCAGGGACGTTCCCGGAAGAAATCCGTTGAGAGCAGTTATTGACCCATCGTTAAGAACTCCGGAAAACGCTGCAATTTTTGAAGACGGAAACGTGGTTTTTTATGCGGATGCTGCCGTTCCTGAAGATAAAATCAGAAGTTTTGAAGAAAAAGGTGCAAAAGTTGAATGTATAGATTTTAAATCAGAGCGTCCGCTTGCAAATATATTGAGCAAAATGGGCGAAAATGGTATAAACTACTTACTGGTGGAAGCCGGAGCGCGTACCGTGAGCGCCTTCCTCAGCGAAGGACTTGCCGACGAACTTGATTTGTTTGTTGCGCCGAAACTTATCGGCAGCGGACTCGGCTTTACCGAAGGTTTTGAAATTGCGTCTCTCGGCAGTGCGTTCAGGCTTAAAGAATTGTCTGCCGAAGCCTGCGGAGAAGATTTGCGGATAAAAGGGGTAACCGAATGTTCACTGGACTGGTTGAAACCGTTGGAAAAATAAAATCTGTAAAACAGACTGCCGATACGTGGCTGATAGATATATCGGCGCCGGAAATTGCCTCTGAATTAAAAAAAGGCGATTCTGTCTCCGTTTCAGGCGCGTGTCTGACCGTTACCGATTTTGACTTGGCAGGCTTCCGCGCGGAAATGATGGAAGAAACAAAACAGCGTACGAAACTCGGCTCTCTGAAATCCGGAGATTTGGTGAATTTAGAGCGGGCAATGTCTGCCGGTTCGCGCTTTGACGGGCATATCGTCAGCGGACACGTTGACGGGGTTGGCAGGGTTGCAAAAATAGAAAACAGCGGCAGAACAAAAAAAGTGTTCTTTGCGGCAAACGCTGATATAATATCCGGTATAGTCTCCAAAGGCTCGGTGGCTGTTGACGGCGTGAGCCTGACGGTGATAGGCGTTTCGGACAATGAATTTTCCGTCGGGCTGATCCCTGAAACTCTTGCGCAGACTTCGCTGTCTGCGCTTGTACAGGGAAGCGCGGTCAATCTTGAAACAGACATAATAGGAAAGTATGTTGCAAAATTCCTTGAAAAACGTTTCGGTCAGGACAGCCTTGAAAAGCCTAAAGAGAACATCACCTGGCAGAAGCTGGCGGACAGCGGCTGGCTGTAGCGCGGAGGTTTTTTGATGCTTAACACAATAGAAGAAACAATAAGTGAGCTTCAGAACGGCAAAATAATAATAGTTGTTGACGATGAGAACCGTGAGAACGAGGGCGACCTCATCATGGCGGCGCAGTTCTGCCGCACCGAAGATATGAATTTTATGGTAACGAATGCGCGCGGAGTTGTCTGTGCGCCTCTGACAGCTGAAAAAGCGAAGCACCTCAAGCTTTCGCCGATGGTTCAGTACAATACTGACGCGCACTGCACGGCCTTCACCGTGTCGGTTGACAAGTTTGACACAAAAACCGGCGTATCTTCTGCCGAACGTGCGGATACCGCACGCTGCCTTGCAAATCCTTCGTGCTGTGCCGAAGAACTGCACAGGCCGGGGCATCTTTTCCCCCTCGTGGCAAAGCAGGGAGGCGTGCTTGAACGCAACGGGCACACGGAAGCAACTGTTGACCTTCTGCGCCTTGCAGGACTCGAACCGGTAGGGCTTTGCTGCGAAATATCAAACAATGACGGCTCGATGGCGCGTCTGCCTGAGCTTATTAAACTTGCGGAAGAATGGGGACTTAAGATAGTCTCTATCGAAGATTTGGTTAAATACAGGCTGATGCGTGAAAAAATAGTTTTCCGCGAGGCAACGTGTCATCTTCCGACAAAATGGGGTGATTTTACCTGCCACGCATACGTCAGCCCCTACGGGGACAACCCGGGAGCGGTGCATATAGCCCTTGTGAAGGGATGCGTTTCCGGCACGGACAATGTTCTTGTGCGCGTCCATTCGGAATGTTTTACGGGAGACCTTCTCGGTTCGCTGCGCTGCGACTGCGGACCGCAGCTGCATACCGCAATGTCTATGATAGAAAAAGAAGGCACGGGCGTACTGCTTTACCTGAGACAGGAAGGCAGAGGAATAGGACTTCTCAACAAGCTTAAAGCCTACGAATTACAGGAAAAAGGCATGGATACCGTTGAAGCCAACCTTGCGCTTGGTTTCCAGCCTGATCAGCGAAATTACGGCATTGGAGCCCAGATACTTGCCGATTTGGGTATAAAACGTTTCAGGCTTATGACGAACAATCCCGTAAAAATTTCGGGACTTTCTGCCTACGGACTTGAAATTACGGAAAGAGTTCCCATTGAAATACCGCCAAATCAGCACAACGAGAAATATCTGAACACGAAAATATGCAAGATGGGACACTATCTTCATCTTGAAAAGAGCAGTTGTTCATGCTGCAAAAATAAAGAAAATTAAGTCAAATAAAATCCACAGGGAGTGATTACATGAAAATTTATCAGGGCAACATGATCGGAACAGGACTGCGTTTTGCAATAGTGGCGTCCCGTTTCAACGAATTCATCACATCAAAGCTTATCGACGGCGCAAAGGACGCTCTTCTGCGCCATGACGTGCGCCATCAGGATATAGACCTTTTCTGGGTTCCGGGCGCATGGGAACAGCCGCTTACCGCAAAGGAAATCGCTCTCAGCGGCAAATACGACGCAATAATCTCGGTCGGCGCCGTTATCAAAGGCGACACATCGCATGACGTCTACGTAGCCTCGGAAGCGGCAAAGGGTCTTGCAATGGTATCGCTCGAACAGAGAGTGCCCGTCGCGTTCGGAATCCTTACCTGCGATACGCTTGACCAAGCGATCGAGCGTGCAGGTGTTAAAGCCGGCAACAAAGGTGCAGACGCGGCTTTGGCGGCTCTTGAAGCTGCCAATCTGCTTGCAAATATAAGAAACGGAGCAGAAGAAGAATAATGCTTGATTTGAAATGGGTGCGCGAAAATCCCGAAGAAGTCGCGCAGATGCTTAAAAACAGAAATAACTCCTTCCCTCTTGACGAGCTTCTCAAACTTGACGAAAAAAGAAAAGCAGCTCTTCTTGAAGTTGAAAAACTGAAAGAAAAACGCAACGCAGGCGCAAAACAGGTCGGAATACTCAAAAAGAACGGCGAAAATGCTGACGCGCTTATGGAAGAAATGCGCCGGCTTGGCGATAAAATAAGCGAACTTGACGCCAAAACGGCTGAAATTCAGGCTGAACTGGACAATATGGCTCTTTCTATCCCGAACAAAGTGCACAGCTCCGTTCCTGTCGGCAAAGACGAAAATGACAACATTGAAATTCGCCGCTGGGGAACGCCGAGAGAATTCAGCTTCACCCCGAAAGCCCACTGGGAAATCGGCGAATCGCTTGGAATTATGGATTTTGAAAGAGGCGTAAAACTTGCGGAAAGCCGTTTCACAATCCTTAAAAAAGAAGGCGCCCGCCTCGAACGCGCCCTTATGAATTTCATGCTTGACCTTCATACGACAAAGCACGGCTTCACAGAAATTATGCCGCCGGTGCTTGTCAATTCAAAAACGATGACAGGTACGGGGCAGCTCCCGAAATTCACGGAAGACCTTTACCGCTGCGCAAGCGATGACCTTTGGCTCATTCCGACGGCGGAAGTGCCTCTTACGAATATGCATTCAGGCGAAATTCTTGCCGAAAAAGACCTCCCGATGTACTTTACGGCATACACGCCCTGTTTCCGCAGAGAAGCCGGAAGCTACGGACGCGATATGAAAGGTATGCTGCGTCAGCACCAGTTTGACAAGGTTGAAATGGTAAAGCTCAGCACGCCTGAGAAAAGCTATGACGAACTTGAGCATCTTACCAACAGTGCGGAAGAAGTGCTTCAGATACTTGGGCTGCCGTACAGGGTTGTCTGCCTCTCATCGGGCGACATGGGTTTCGGCGCCGCCAAAACCTACGACCTTGAAGTTTGGCTGCCGTTCCAGAACTGCTACAGAGAAATCAGCTCATGCAGCAACTGTGAAGATTTTCAGGCACGCCGCATGGGACTCAGATACAGACCTGCAGACGGCGGAAAGCCGCAGTTCGTACACACGCTCAACGGCTCCGGACTTGCGATAGGCAGAACTCTGATCGCCGTTGTCGAAAACTGCCAGAACGAGGACGGCTCCGTTACAATTCCGGAAGCACTCCGTCCGTATCTCGGCGGACTTGAAAAAATCGGCTGATAATCGGCAAAATATGAAAAGAAACCGGATAATCCTTCCGGTTTCTTTTTTAAAATTCTGCAAACTATGGTAACATATACAAAAGAATTTGGAGGGCTGAACGCATGGCAAACATACCGTATCTTCAGATGACGCTCGCTGTTTTTGCGGTTGCCCTCGCGTGTTCCGCTGCGCAGAAATTTTTCAGAAAATATCTCGATCCTGACCAGTATTATTACCTGAAAGACATTACCCTGATAGGAATATGGGCGCTTTTCGGAATATGGACGCCCAACCCTCTTCTTAGGGTAACGATTGCCACCTCGGCGGTTGCCGGCTGTATCGGCTTCTGTCAGAAGGTTACAAACAAACGCTGGCTGCGTTTCCTCTATTTTCTGACAGGCTTTGCCTTTGCGGTGTTCGGACCGCGCATTGCGTTTATAGAAGCTAAAGGCGGAGAATTTCTTTATCTTTCAAATATAACTTCAATCCTTATATGTACCGCCTGGGTGGGCGTTATGCCGTTGTTTTTTCAGGAAATCGACGAAATCCCGGGAATGTGCGGGCTGTTTCTTGCCTTGATATGGGGCTTGATTTCAATCGTCATCATCACCGCACCCCAGCATATTCAGGACATAACCCAAATGTGCATAATGGGAATGGTATTCCTTCTTGTTTTTTGGAGCAGGCACCTTAACGCATACCGCAGACTGACGGAGCCTTTGAGCGCGTTCTGGGGCACTTTGGCTGCCGGCGTTATAGTTTTTGCAATCAGCAGAGGCATAGCAACCTATTCCATCATTTCGATAACAGCCGGAATGTTGCTGCTTCCTGCACTTGAGATAACCGCAGGCCTTTTCACCGCGCTTTTCTCGCACTATCCGGGAGGAAACTGCATAATTTACAGAAAATTTATCGGGCGCGGGATAAATCATGCGGAGGCGCTGCACGCCTTTGTCTTTATTTGTGCGTCAATCGCATGCCTTCTCGTGTATAACACCCTGCACAAAGACGCGTTCTTTGTGATGCTGGGCGTTGTATTTGCGATATTTGCCGCATCGGTGGTGCTTTTCAAATTCAAGAAACAAAAAAATGCGGGAACAACGCGCCGTCCAAGTCTCTGGGGTATATCAGTTGACAACGTTTCGCTGAACTACGCGCTCGGCAGGGTACAGCACTGGATTGCCTCCGAAAGACGCGCGCACGTAATAGTTACCCCTGACGCTCTTGCTGCCCTGAGAAGCAGGAAGGATAAACGTTACAGGGAAGCCTGTGCGAAAGCGGGGCTTGTGCTGCCTGACGGCGCCGGACTTATCTCCGCTTTCAGCCTGCTCGGTATGCCGATACAGGAAAGACTTCCGGGCTGCGAATTTGTGGAGCATCTCTGCAAACTGGCTGCGTGCAGCGGATGGAAAGTGTACTTTTTCGGCGGAAAGCCCGGGGTTGCGGAAGCGGCGGCAGGCATTTTGAAAAACAAATATAAAGGATTGACCGTTGCAGGCTGCAGAGACGGATATTTCAGCGGCGAAGAAACGCCGGCGATTTGCAGCGCCATCAAAAACAGCGGCGCGGATATACTTTTTGTCGGGCTCGGAGTGCCGAAACAGGAGTACTGGCTTACGGAACATCTCTCTGAAACAGGGGCAGCCGCCGGTATGGGAATAGGCGGAAGCATGGACGTCATATCAGGCAATCTCAAACGTGCGCCGAAAGCGTGGCAGAAACTGAAACTTGAATGGCTCTACAGAACGATACAAGAGCCATGGCGCTGGAAACGCCTGCTTGGTCTGCCTGTGTTTGTGTTCCATGTTTTAATGACAAAGATGCGTTTGGACAATTATAAACAGTAAATGTTGGCGCTTTGCGCCGCTTACAGCCGGCGGCGGACAGCATGAACATAGCGGACAGCATATAACGGCTAGTTAACGAAAGGGTGTTTTTAATGAATATGAACAAACTCATGCAACAGGCTCAAAAAATGCAGGCAGGACTTGCCCGCGCGCAGGAAGAGCTTGCAAAAATCAAGGTTGACGGAAGCTCAGGAGGCGGGGCAGTTAAGGCAACCGTCAACGGACAGGGCGACCTTGTTGCGATTTCAATTTCAAAAGACGTTGTTGACCCTGAAGACGTTGAAATGCTTGAAGACCTTATTCTCAGCGCCGTAAAAGATGCTCTGAACAAAAGCAAAGAAACCGCGGCTTCAAAAATGAGCGCACTGACAGGCGGACTCGGCGGTTTCCCCGGGCTTATGTAGAGGCAGACCTTGGCTCTTCCGTCATCGGTACAAAAATTAATAAAGCTTTGGAGCGCACTGCCCGGCATAGGGGAAAAAACCGCCAGGCGTATGGTCTTTTACCTGCTTGAACAGAATCCGTCGTGGGTAATTGAATTTGCCGAATCAACAAGACAGCTCGCGGAACTTGTGCATCACTGCTCGCAATGCGGAAGCATAACTGACATTGACCCATGTCCGGTATGCTCCGACCCGATGCGCAACAGAAAGACGATATGCGTTGTGGAAACAGACGAAGACTGTGCCGCAATAGAGCAGTCGGGAATATACAACGGACTTTATCACGTACTCGGCGGACGCTGTTCTCCGCTTGACGGACAGGAAATACCTCCCGAAAGCCTTGAAAAACTAAAAAACCGGATTGAAACTCTCGGCGCTGAAGAACTGATTTTGGCGACAACTCCGCGCATAGAAGGAGATATGACTGCTTACACGGTACAAAACGCTCTGAAAGGCGTTAAAATTAAAATCTCACGCCTTTCCTACGGGCTTCCGGTAGGAGGAAGCATAGGCTTTGCAGACAGGGTTACGCTGCATCTTGCGCTTGAATCGCGCAGGGAAATGACTGAAGAAATATGAAAAACGCTGAATGGTCATTTATCATAGCTGCCGGCGGACACGGAAGCAGACTCGGCGGGGAAGCCAAACAATTCAGGCTGCTCGGCGGAATACCCGTCTGGCAATGGTCTTTTGCGGTTGCTGAAGAACTGCTGGACAGCGGAAAAATATCCGAAATAGTTGTGGTTCTTTCGTCTGAAATGAGCAGGCTTGCCGCGGAACTTTCCGCAAAAAACGGAATTAAAACCGCTCTTGCCGGCGCCGAAAGGTCTCAATCGGTTCTGAACGGACTCAAAGTCTGCAGCGGAAAATACGTTCTGATACACGACGCCGCGCGTCCGTTCCTCACCAAAGAACTCTGCGCCAAACTTATGGAAGAAACAGAAAAAACAGGAGCGGCAATTCCGCTTCTGCCGGTTGTCGATTCGATAAAATTTATTGACGGGGAAAAAATCGCGCCTGCCGACAGAACAAAATATTTCAGAACGCAGACGCCTCAGGCATTTGAGCGGGAAAAACTGCTTCGGCTTTTGGAAACAGGAAAAAGCGCCGCAGACGAAGCCTCGGTGTGGATAGAGGCAGGTTATCCCGTTGCGCGCGTTGAAGGAGAAGAAGGAAACTTCAAAATCACTGCTCCCCACGACTGGCTGACAGCGGCAAATTTGGTTGCGGAAAACAAAGAAACACGCACAGGGCACGGCTTTGACGTGCATCCGCTTGTAAAAGGGCGCAGGCTCGTGCTTGCCGGAGTAAAAATAGCAGACTCACCCGTCGGACTTGACGGACATTCCGACGCTGACGTTGTTACGCACACTGTAATGGACGCTCTTCTCGGCGCCGCTGGGCTTCCCGACATAGGAACGCTGTTTCCCGCGTCTAACGATGATTATAAAGACGCCGACAGTACAAAACTCCTTGACGAGGTTGTAAAACTTATTCGCGAAAACGGCTGGAAAATTGATTGGGTTGACGCAACATTAAATGCGCAGATTCCAAAACTTGGTGGTATTATAAACGAACTAATCGCAAACCTTAATCGCTGCCTCTCAAAGGACGGTGTCCGCCGCTTTAACCTAAAAGTTAAATCAGGCGAAAAATGCGGATCGGTGGGGCGCTGCGAATGTATGAAATGCCACGCCGTTGCAACGCTTTCAAGAATAAATATGCAGCAAAATCATAAATAAATCAAACAAACGGAGGACTGAAAATGGCAAAAACAGCATCGAAAAAATTTGTGGACTACAGCGGCTTTACCTTTGACGACGTGCTTCTTGTCCCTGCGTACAGCGAAACGCTTCCCGGTGACACAGATTTAACGACGTGGCTCACTCCGCAGATAAAGCTCAACGTTCCTATCTGCAGCGCTGCCATGGATACCGTCACAGAATCACAGCTTGCGATAGCTCTCGCGCGTGAAGGCGGAATCGGAATACTGCACCGCAATCTTCCGATAGAACTCCAGGCAGCGGAAGTTGACAAAGTAAAACGCTCGGAATCCGGCGTTATCGTAGACCCGTTCTATCTCAAACCGGAAGACATGGTGCGTCAGGCAGTTGACCTAATGGCGCACTATCACATTTCGGGAGTACCGGTTGTTGATGAAAACGTAAAACTTGTCGGAATTATCACCAATCGCGACCTCCGCTTTGTAACGAATCTCGACCAGCCTATATCGGAAGTCATGACAAAAGGAAAACTCATCACGGCGCCGGCAGGCACAACGCTTAAAGAAGCAAAAGAGATACTCATGCACCAAAAGGTTGAAAAACTTCCGATAGTTGACAAAAAAGGCAAACTCACCGGACTTATAACGATAAAAGACATACTCAAAGCAAAAGAATTTCCGAACGCGGCAAAAGACGACAGAGGCCGTCTTCTCGTGGGAGCGGCAATAGGCGTTGGCAAAGACGCGTCAGACAGGGCAGACGCTCTCATAAAAGCCGGCGTTGACACCATTATCGTGGACACGGCTCACGGACACTCAAAAATGGTAATAGACATGGTAAAAACACTTCACAAACGCTATCCCGATTTCCCGCTCATAGCAGGAAACATCGCAACAAAAGAAGCGGCGGAAGCGCTCTTTGATGCCGGCGCCGAAAGCGTAAAAGTAGGCATAGGCCCCGGATCTATATGCACAACGCGCATAGTCGCGGGCATAGGCGTGCCGCAGGTGGCGGCTGTCCTCAACGTTGCGGAAGTCGCTCACAAACGCGGCAGAAGGCTCATCGCCGACGGCGGAATACGCTACTCCGGCGACATTGTCAAAGCGCTCGCGGCAGGCGGAGACGTTGTTATGATAGGCTCAATGTTTGCCGGAACGAACGAAAGCCCGGGCGAAACCGTCATCTACAAAGGCCGTTCATTCAAGACCTACCGCGGCATGGGCTCACTCGGCGCAATGAAAGGCTGCTGCAAAGACCGTTATTTCCAGGAAGGAATGGCGGAAGACAAACTCGTACCGGAAGGCATTGAAGGCATGGTTCCCTCAAAAGGCTCGCTCTCTGCGGTCGTTTATCAAATGGTAGGCGGCATACGCTCGGGAATGGGCTATGTCGGTGCAAAAAACATGGATTCGCTCCACAGAAACGCGCAATTTGTACAGGTAACCTCGGCATCAATGAAAGAAAGCCACCCGCACGACATAGTCATAACAAAAGAAGCGCCGAACTACGCGGCGGAAT